>NZ_JBTMMT010000009.1:0-153522 GCF_055517075.1 Micromonospora sp. DSM 43699 | reverse complement strand
CGACAACCTCGCCGACTGGATCGCCACCCGCGGCTACACCTCCTGACCCCGAACACCGAACCGGGCCGACCCCCACCACGGGGCCGGCCCGGTTCGCCGGTTACAGGGTGTCCGGCAGGATGGACGGATGGCCGCGGTTCAGCGGTCGGTGCCGGCCCCGATCGGCTCGGCCTCGTCGGTGGCAGTCGACGACTCCAGCCGACGGGCCCGGCGGCGCAGCCACCAGGTGCTGCCCAGCCCGCCGAGCACCGCCAGGACCAGGCCGGCCCAGGAGATGTCCTTGAGCCAGTGCTCGGCCGCCCGGCCGAGGGTGTAGAGCAGGTAGGTCGTGCCGAAGGCCCAGACCAGGCCGCCGGCCGCGTTGGCCACCAGGAACCGGCGGTACGGCACGTGCAGCGCGCCGGCCAGCGGCCCGGCGAGGATGCGCAGCAGGGCGACGAACCGGCCGAAGAAGACCGCCCAGACACCGTGCCGGGCGAAGCTCTGCTCGGCGCGGGCGAGTTGTGCCGGGCCCAGGTGTTTCGGGAAGCGTCGGCCCAGCCGGGCCAGCAGTGGACGCCCGCCGCGCCGACCCACCGCGTAGCCGATGGAGTCGCCGACGATCGCGCCGAACGCCGCCGCGGTGGCGACCCAGTGCGGCTCGACCACTCCGGTGGCGGCCAGCAACGCCGAGCTGACCAGCACGATCTCGCCGGGCAGCGGCACGCCCATGCTCTCGATGCCGATCACCCCGCCGACGATCAGGTAGACCACGACCGGAGGAAGCGCGGAGAGCCAGTGCTGCACGTCGATCACTACGCACCCCTTCCGACCCGACCTCGAACCATACCCGCGCCGGGCTGCCGGGGTGGGGCACCCGTGGGGCGGCGGCGGACCGGGCTCCCGCTCCGGTCCCTTACCGGTCGCCGTAGTGGTACCGGCAGGCGACGATCTCGACGTCCTCCTTGCTGATCCGGTAGACCAACCGGTGCTCGCGATCGATCCGGCGGGACCAGAAGTCGGACAGCTCACCCCGAAGGGATTCCGGCTTGCCGATCCCCTCGTAGCCGTCGCGCAGCACGTCGGCGATCAGGTCGTTGACGCGCTTGACCAGTTTCCGGTCCGTGTGGTTGAGGTACTGGCTCCATGCCGTTGCGGTGAAGACCAGCCTCACGCGACGTCCCGTACGGTCTCCGGGTCGATCAGCTCACGCTCGGCCGCGTCACCCCGGTCGAGTTCCGCCATCGATCGGCGCAGCGCAGAAAACTGTGCCTCAGTCCACCGTCTGGAGCAGGCGGCGGGCGGTCATGAAGGCGCGCAACGTCTCGGCATCCTCGGCGGACATCAGCCAGCGGGGGATCACCGTCGCCGGCATCCGGCCGACGTACACGATCCAGAAGTCGCCGGCCTCCCGCACCTGGGTGACCCCGTCCCAGGCGATGCCGCCGGACTCCGAGCCGCTGCGCATCATGATGTTGTCGTCGGTGATGTCGTAGCCGCCCTCGACCGCATAGTCGTCGGAGCGGCGTCGGGCCCGCCACCGCACCCACGGCGCGTACAGCATCGACAGCAGGCCGCCGACGAGCAGCACCCACCACAGCGACGAGAACCGGTCACCCCGGGAGAGCCCCCACGAGACGGCGGCGCCGACCGCCCCGACCGCTGCCAGCGCCGCGCCGATGAGGCCGAACCGGCGCAGCCGTACGCCGCTCAGTGCCGCGGCCACCCGGCCCGGGTAGGCGGGATCGGCCGGAACGTCGAATCGGATGTGCACGGCCGAAACGATAGTGCGGCGCGACGCCGTGCGGTCAGTCGAGGCAGAACTCGTTGCCCTCGACGTCCTGCATCACCAGGCACGACTCGTTGAACCCGTCGGCGGTCAGCAGGCGTACCCGGGTCGCGCCGAGCGCGAGCAGGCGGGAGCACTCGGCCTCCAGGGCGGCCAGCCGCTCCTCGCCCACCAGCCCGGTGCCGACCCGCACGTCGAGGTGCAGCCGGTTCTTGACGGCCTTACCCTCGGGCACCCGCTGGAAGAACAGTCGCGGCCCCACCCCCGAGGGATCGACGCAGGCGAACGCGGAACCCTGCCGCTCGGGCGGCAGCGCACGATCGAACTCGCCCCAGTCGGCGAACCCCTCAGGTGGTGGCGGTACGACGTACCCCAGCACCTCGCACCAGAAGCGGGCGACCCGCTCGGGCTCCGCGCAGTCGAAGGTGACCTGGAACTGCCTGACCGATGCCATCGGAGCACCATAGCGACCAGGCCCGACACCCGGTGCCCGCAGGTCGACCTGCTCGCCGAGGCACGCCATCGGCTGCGCGGGTGAGGGTGGCCCGACGATCCGTTGCCGTCACGGGCGACCGGCGGCACCTCCCGTCCCGAACCCTGGCACCGGGTTGCGTCAATAGCAAGACGGACGTACGGTTTTGTTGAAGACGACGAATCGGCGGTAAGTGTCACCTAACCTCGGCGACGTTCCGCCCGGTGCGACAGACTGCTCAGGACTACTCACGGTCGCTGGTGTGAAGGAGTACGACGTGGCGAGCCTCGACACCTTCGGTGCGAAGACCCAGCTACGCGTCGGAGACGCGAGCTACGAGATTTTCAGGATCGGTCAGGTGCCGGGGCACGACAGACTGCCCTACAGCTTGAAGATCCTGCTGGAGAACCTGCTGCGGACCGAGGACGGCGCGAACATCACCGCCGACCACATCTCGCAGCTCGGCGCGTGGGATCCCACCGCGGACCCGAGCGTGGAGATCCAGTTCACCCCGGCGCGGGTGCTGATGCAGGACTTCACCGGCGTACCGTGCGTGGTCGACCTGGCCACCATGCGCGAGGCGGTCCGTGAGCTGGGTGGCGACGCCACCAAGGTCAACCCGCTGGCCCCGGCCGAGCTGGTCATCGACCACTCCGTCATCGCCGACCTGTTCGGCCGCGAGGACGCCTTCGCCCGCAACGTCGAGCTGGAGTACGAGCGCAACAGGGAGCGCTACCAGTTCCTGCGCTGGGGCCAGAGCGCGTTCAACGAGTTCAAGGTCGTCCCGCCGGGCACCGGCATCGTGCACCAGGTCAACATCGAGTACCTGGCCCGTACGATCATGGAGCGCAACGGGCAGGCGTACCCGGACACCGTGGTCGGCACCGACTCGCACACCACCATGGTCAACGGCCTGGGCGTGCTGGGCTGGGGCGTCGGCGGCATCGAGGCCGAGGCCGCGATGCTCGGCCAGCCGGTCAGCATGCTGATCCCCCGGGTCGTCGGCTTCAAGCTGCACGGCGAGATGCCGGCCGGCACCACCGCCACCGACCTGGTGCTCACCATCACCGAGATGCTCCGCAAGCACGGCGTGGTCGGCAAGTTCGTCGAGTTCTACGGCCCCGGCGTCAGCGCCGTGCCGCTGGCCAACCGGGCCACCATCGGCAACATGTCCCCCGAGTACGGCTCCACCGTCGCGATCTTCCCGATCGACGCCGAGACCGTCCGCTACCTGGAGCTGACCGGCCGCGACGCGGCTCAGGTCGCGCTGGTCGAGGCGTACGCCAGGGAGCAGGGGCTCTGGCACGACCCGGACCACGAGCCGGAGTACTCCGAGCGCCTGGAGCTGGACCTGGGCACCATCGAGCCGTCCCTGGCCGGGCCGAAGCGCCCGCAGGACCGGGTGCCGCTCGGGGTCGCCAAGACGCTGTTCCGCTCGGCGCTGACCGACTACGTCGCCGACGACTCCGCCGGTGAGCGCGGCGTCAAGCCCAGCGTGGCCCGCGAGCAGCTGCCCCGGGCCGCCAACGGCCCGGCCGACGAGGCCAGCGCCGAGTCGTTCCCGGCCAGCGACCCGCCCGCCAACGACTTCAGCGACCCGGCCGACGAGCCGCGCGACCTGGAGACCGCCGCCGTGGGCGCCGGCGGCCGGGCCAGCAACCCGGTCCGGGTCACCGGCACCGACGGCGTGGAGTACGAGCTGGACCACGGCGCGGTGGTGATCGCGGCGATCACCTCCTGCACCAACACCTCCAACCCGCAGGTGATGATCGGGGCCGCCCTGCTGGCCCGCAACGCCGTCGACAAGGGCCTGTCCCGCAAGCCGTGGGTCAAGACCACGCTGGCGCCCGGCTCCAAGGTCGTCATGGACTACTACGAGCGCGCCGGTCTCACGCCCTACCTCGACAAGCTCGGCTTCAACCTGGTCGGCTACGGCTGCACCACCTGCATCGGCAACTCCGGCCCGCTGCCGGAGGAGGTCTCCGCCGCGGTCAACGAGAACGACCTGGCCGTCGTGTCGGTGCTGTCGGGCAACCGGAACTTCGAGGGCCGGATCAACCCGGACGTCAAGATGAACTACCTGGCGTCCCCGCCGCTGGTGGTGGCGTACGCGCTGGCCGGCACGATGGACATCGACCTGGCCAACGAGCCGCTCGGCGAGGACACCGAGGGCAACCCGGTCTACCTGCGTGACATCTGGCCCAACAGCGCCGAGATCCAGGACGTCATCGCCAAGTCGATCGGCGCGACCGGCTTCAGCGCCGCCTACGCCGACGTGTTCGCCGGTGACGAGCGGTGGCAGTCGCTGCCCACCCCGACCGGCGACACCTTCGCCTGGGCCGACGACTCCACCTACGTGCGCAAGCCCCCGTACTTCGAGGGCATGCGGCAGGAGCCGAGCCCGGTCGTCGACATCGCCGACGCCCGGGTGCTGGCCAAGCTGGGCGACTCGGTCACCACCGACCACATCTCCCCGGCCGGCGCGATCAAGGCCGACTCCCCCGCCGGCAGCTACCTCGCCGAGCACGGCGTGCCGCGGCACGAGTTCAACTCGTACGGCTCCCGCCGGGGCAACCACGAGGTGATGATCCGGGGCACCTTCGCCAACATCCGGCTGCGCAACCAGCTCGTCCCCGGGGTGGAGGGCGGCTTCACGGTCAACCACCTGACCGGCGAGCAGACCACCATCTACGACGCCTCCACCGCCTACCAGGCCGCCGGTGTCCCGCTTGTCATCCTGGCCGGCAAGGAGTACGGCTCCGGCTCGTCGCGCGACTGGGCGGCCAAGGGCACCATGCTGCTCGGCGTCCGGGCGGTCATCGCCGAGTCGTACGAGCGGATCCACAGGTCCAACCTGATCGGCATGGGCGTGCTGCCGTTGCAGTTCCCGGTGGACACCACCGCCGAGTCGCTCGGCCTCACCGGCACGGAGACCTTCTCCATCACCGGCGTGACCGCGCTCAACGAGGGCGACACCCCGCGTACGGTGCGGGTCACCACCGACACGGGTGTGGAGTTCGACGCGGTGGTCCGGATCGACACCCCCGGTGAGGCGGACTACTACCGGCACGGCGGCATCCTGCAGTACGTGCTGCGCCGCATGATCGCCAGCTGACCCACGGCGTACGAAACGGGCCTCTTCCGGTGGGAAGAGGCCCGTTTCTTCGATGGTGGCCGCCGGGCGGGTCCGGTCAGTGGGCCGGGCGTCGTCGCGAGTTCCGGGTCTTCATGGCGTGCTCCAACAGGGTGATCAGCACGTCCCGGCCGGACTCCCGCTGCCGGGCGTCGCAGAGCAGCAGCGGCACGTCCGGGTCCAGGTCCAGCGCCGCGCGTACCTCGTCGAGGCCGAAGCGGCGGGCGCCCTCGAAGCAGTTCACCGCCACCACGAACGGGGTGCCCCGCCCCTCGAAGTAGTCGATCGACGGGAAGCAGTCGGCCAGCCGCCGGGTGTCGGCCAGCACCACCGCGCCGAGCGCGCCCACCGACAACTCGTCCCAGAGGAACCAGAAGCGGTCCTGCCCCGGGGTGCCGAAGACGTAGAGCACCAGGTCACCGCTGATGGTGATCCGGCCGAAGTCCATCGCCACCGTGGTGGTGCTCTTGCGTTCCACTCCGGACAGGTCGTCGACGCCGATGCCGGTCTCGGTCAGCACCTCCTCGGTGCGCAGCGGACGGCTTTCGCTCACCGCCCCGACCAGCGTGGTCTTGCCCGCCCCGAAACCGCCCGCCACCAGAACCTTGAGGGCGGTGGGCAGCACCCGCGCCCCCGCCGGACGTTCAGAGTGCCCGTAGTCCATTGATCACCGCCTCGTAGATGCTCTCGTCCTTCACGCCGGCCGGCTCACGGGGCTCCTGCACCCGGACCAGGTCCTGCGCCACCAGGTCGCCGAGGAGCACCCGTACGGTGCCCACCGGCAGGTCCAGTCGGGCGGCGATCTCGGCCACCGACTGGATGCGCTGGGTCAGCGCCACTATCGCCACGTGCTCGGGCCCCCACCCGACCTCCTCGGCGACGTTCGTCCGGGTCGCCGTGACCAGGGAGATCAGATCGAACGAGCCGGTCACCGGGCGGGCCCGGCCCCGGGTGACCGCGTACGGGCGCACCACGGGCCCCGCGTGCTCGTCGACCCACCGCTCCTCCTCGGTGTCGCCCTCACCGGCCATCGCGGTCAGTTCCCGCCGGACGGCCGGTCGACACCCCGGGCCGGCGACGCCAGGTACTTGCCCACCCGGGCGACAAGCATCGCCATCTCGTACGCGATCAGGCCCACGTCGGCGTCGGTGTCCGCCAGCACGGCCAGGCACGCGTTCGGCCCGGCCGCGGTGACGAACAGGAACGACGACTCCATCTCGATGATGGTCTGCTGGACCTGCCCACCGCCGAAGCGTTTGCCGGCGCCCCGGGCCAGGCTCTGGATGCCGGCGGCCATCGCGGCGAGGTGTTCCCCGTCGTCCCGGCCCATCCCCCGGGACGCGGCCATCAGCAGGCCGTCGGTGGAGAGCGCGACGGCGTGCTCGGCCTGCTTCACCCGGCCGACCAGATCGTCCAGCAACCACGTCAGGTCGGCACCGGATGCCGTCGTCTGCCCCACTCGTCGTCCTCTTCCCCGGCGCTCGCGCCGTGCTCGGTTGCCGTCCCCGTCGTCGGCGTCGCGTCCGTCGCGACGCCGTCAGGTCGCCGGGTCGTCTCCGTCCTCCGACCGACCACCGGTGCCGCTGCCCTCCAGCAGCCGGGCCGCGTCGGCCCGGCCGCGCCGGGTGCCCGACTGGTAGGCGCTCATCAGCTGGCGCACCTGCTCGGGTGCACGCCGAACCGCACCACCGGCCCCGGTCTCCCCACCGGTCGGGGAGGCCCGCAGCTCGGGCGCCAGGTTCGCCTGCCGCACCCGCACCGGCAGGCCGGCATCGGTCACCGGCCCCTCCACAGTAGGCGACGGCGGACCGCCACCGGCGTCGGCCGTCGGCTCGTCCCGGGGCGTCGGAACGGGCGGGGTGGACGGTCGGGCGACGGTCACCGGCAGGCCGGTCGGGACGGTCGGCGCGTGCAGCGCGTCATGCGCCGGGGGACGCTTGCGGGACCGGGCCGGTAGACCGGCCGGGGTCAGCGCGCCCGAGGGCGGCACGGCCGCCGGAGCCGAGGGCGGCACGGCGCCGGTCACCGGCGGCGGCACGGCGCCGGTCACCGGCGGCGGCACGGCGCCGGTCACCGGCGGCGGCGCGGCGGGGGTGACCGGCGGCGGCGCGGCGGGGGTGACCGGGCTGTCGGCGACGACCGGCAGCGCGCCGGACGGGCTCGGATCGCCCGGCACGACCAGCTCCGACGGGATCAGCACCACGGCGGTCGTCCCGCCGTAGGCGGACTCCTTGAGCTGCACCTTCACCCCGTGCCGCTCGGTCAGCCGGCTGACCACGTACAGCCCCAGCCGGGCGGCGTCGGCCAGGTTCAGCTCGGACCGGTCCGCGATGCGGCGGTTGGCCGCGACCAGTTCCTCCCCGGTCAGGCCCAGACCACGGTCGGAGATCTCGATGGCGAACCCGGCGGTCACCCGCTGGCCCCGCACCTCGACGGTGGTGTGTGGCGGTGAGAAGGACAGTCCGTTCTCGATCAGCTCGGCGAGCAGGTGGATCACGTCACCGACCGCCCGGCCGGCGAGCGCGACCGGCCCGAGCGGCAGCACGTCCACCCGGGTGTAGTCCTCGACCTCGGCGACCGCGCCGCGCACCACGTCCACCATGGGCACGTTGCGTCGCCAGGCCCGGCCGGGGGTGGCGCCGGAGAGCACGATCAGGTTCTCCGCGTTGCGGCGCATCCGGGTGGCCAGGTGGTCGACCCGGAACAGGTCCTCCAGCTCCTCGGCGTCGTGTTCCCGCCGCTCCATCGCGTCGAGCAGGGTGAGCTGTCGGTGCACAAGCGCCTGGGTGCGCCGGGCCAGGCTGAGGAACACCTCCCGGACGTTGCGGCGCAGCTCGGCCTGCTCCACCGCCGTCCGGACGGCGGTCTCCTGCACCGCGTTGAAGGCCCGGCCCAGCTGACCGATCTCGTCGTCGCCGAAGTCCAGCGGCGGGGCCTCCCGGGCCACGTCGACGTCCTCGCCGTGGCCGAGCCGCTCCACCACGCCGGGCAACCGCTCGTGGGCCAGCCGCAGCGCGGCGTCGCGCAACCGGGCCAGCTGGCGGACCAGGTGCCGGGCGGTGCTGATCGACACCACGATGGAGGCGATCACGGCGATCAGACCGAGGCCGGCGGCGAGCACCAGCCGGACGATGACACCCACCGCGACCGGGGTGGCCCGGTCGATGAGCGCGTCGCCGACGGTCACCCCGAAGTCCACCTGGGCCTGCATCGCCGGCCCGACTGTCGACTGCCACTCCTCGGCGGTCAACGGCAGGGTGGTCCCCGACCGGGACTGCTGGATCACCCGGTCCTCCAGCGCCCGGAACCGGGCCACCGCGTCCGACCCGGCGAGCTGGTCGTACCGGACCCGGTCGGCCGGGGACAGCTCGGCGACCGCCTCCGCCGTCTGGTAACGCTGGGCACCGACCAGCTGGGCGAAGCGGGCGTACTCGTCGCCGGTCATCCGGCCCGCCGCGAGCACGCCGGTGACCAGGGCGTCCTGTTGGGAGATGAGCTCCCGCACCTGGTAGAGGTCGACCAGGGTCTCGCTCTCCGCGGCGATCCGCGCGTCGTCGAGCTGGCCCAGCGAGCCGTACATCCGCAGCACCGCGGCGAGGATCGAGGTGTACGCGGCGGACGCCTCGGCCCGGTTCGTCCCGGCGTCGCGCACCGACTCACGCACGCCGGTCAGGCCACTCAGGCCGGTCAGCACCTCGTCCACCCGGCGGCGGGTGTCGTCCCCGGTGGCCAGTTCGGCCTGCCAGCTGCCCACCGAGGTGCCGAAGTCGTCCGCCACCTGGTCGGTGCGCTGCCACTGGACGGTCAACGCGTCGAGTTGCCGCTGGCCGCGCTCGCCCAGGTAGGCGTTGGCGAGACGACGCTCGTCCTGGAGGGCGGTGAGCAGCGACTCCCCCGGGTCGGCCACCCGACTGTTGAGCGTCTGGACCCAGAGCAGGTTGAAGCCGTCCCGGACGGTCACCCAGGCGGCGAAGGACCAGAGCGCGACGAGCGAGGTGAGCAGGGCGACGATTTTGGTACGCAGACGCGTGCTGCCGGAACCCATCACACCGCCCCCGGGCCGGACCGTGGCCGCCGGACGCCCGACGCGTCACGACACACCTGAACCCGGCGCACGCTAGCAGTCGACACCACCATCGCTCAACCTCTGCTGATCATGGCGACGGGGCCGGTGCCGCAGGTCCGGGGGGTGGTCGTGGCCCCCGTGGACAGTGCCGGCAGGACGGTACGCGGTCCCGCACCCGACGCGACGTCCGAACGGCACGGTGGGTCACGGGTGGGCGAGTTCACCCTGGCTCTCACCGCGACCGCACCCGGCCGCACCCACCGCACCGCCGACGGGCCCGGCCGACCCCGAACGCGGGCGTAGCCGACCCCGCTGTGCCAGGCTCATGGGCATGGACGACAAGACCATCCTGCACCGGATCTCGGAACTGGTCGACGAGGAGCACCGGCTCCGGTCGACGGCCCAGGCTCACGAATCCGGCACCGACGACGAGGCCAAGGAACACCTGCGCGCGCTGGAGGAGTCGCTGGACCAGTGCTGGGACCTGCTGCGTCGCCGCCGGGCGGCCCGCGAGGCCCACGGCGACCCGGAGGCACAGGGCACCCGACCGGTGTCGGAGGTCGAACGCTACCTCCAGTGAACGCCCGACGTCCCGGACGGCCGTCGGCCGTCCGGGACGTCACCGCTTCAGTGCACCCCCGCCTCGCGCAGCAGCATCCCGGTCAGCTCGGCCGGGTCGGTGTCGGCGGCGGGCAGCCCCCGGGCGGTGAACCAGGCGGCCACCACCCGCACGTCGCGGGCCAGGAAGTCCGGCCCCTGCGGGTTGGCCACCACGTCGACCACCTGCGGGAGGTCGATCACGACGAGCCGCCCGGCGTGCACCAGCAGGTTGTACGGCGACAGGTCGCCGTGGGCGTAGCCGGCCCGGGCCAGCACCACCAGGGCGTCGACCAACTGTTCCCACAGGGAGCGCAGCTGCGCCGGGTCGGGGCGTACCTGGGCCAGCCGGGGGGCGGCGGTGCCTGCGTCGGGGTCGCCGACGAACTCCAGCATCAGCTCGGTGCCGAGCAGCTGGACCGGGTACGGCACGGCGATCCGCCCGGACCCGGCACCGATCTCCCAGAGCCGGGACAGCGCGGTGAACTCGGCCGCGGCCCACTGACCGGCGATCAGTTGCCGCCCGAAGGCCGTCCGGCCGGCCATCGCCCGGTTCTCCCGGGACCGGCGTACCCGGCGGCCCTCCAGGTAGCCGGCGTCGCGGTGGAAGAGCCGGTGCTGGGCGTCCCGGTACCGCTTGACGGCCAGCACACAGGACCGGTCGGTGTCGGGCACCGACCGGCGGACGAGGTGGACGTCCGCCTCCTTGCCGGTCTTGAGCACACCGAGTTCGGTGTCCCGGGCGGCCAGCTCGGTGACCAGCCACTGCGGGTGGGGTTCGGGGCCGTGGACGGCCTCGTCCCAGGAAGACCAGTGGTCCTGCGGGTCGGGTTCGTCGTCGGGGCCGGTAGGGGCCGGCTGCCGGCCGTACGTCAGGAAGGGTGTCTCGTCGTCGTCGAAGCGGCTCTTGCCGCGGCCACGGCGCTGCGGCGCCGGGAGGTCGTGTTCGCGCACGGTGCTGGTGATCCCTTGGTCGAGGCTGGTGGAGGCAGGTGGTACGACCCTGCGAATGCGGCCATGACCGACCCCCTCTCCTCGACCGGGCCCCGCCCGGCTGCGCGTGCCTGCGCGGGCCCATGCTGGCGGACGCCCCGACCGGGGTGCAACCGATTTACCCGCCGGCGAGCACCACCGAGACCGCCGCGATCAACGAGTCGACGGTACGGGTGGGGGCGAACCGGTCGTCGGTCCAGCTCCGGCCCCGGTGCAGCCAGACGCTCGGCAGCCCGACCGCGGCGGCCCCGCCGATGTCCGCCTCCGGGCTGTCCCCCACCACCCAGGCACCGCGCAGCGGCAACCGGGCCCGCTGGGCGGCCAGCGCGAAGATCCGGGGGTTGGGCTTGCTCACCCCGGCCTCCTCGGAGATCACCCAGTCGGCGACGTAGCGGTCCAGGCCGGTCTGCCGGATCTTGGCATCCTCCAGCCGGACCGAGCCGTTGGTGACCACCACCGGCAGCCACCCGGCGTCGTCGGCGATCCGCAGCGCGCAGGCCACCAGTGGGTCCAGCCGGGTGTACCCGACCACCCCGTCGTGCAGCTCCTCGACCAGGTCGATGGAGGGGATGCGAAGCGCGTACCGGTCCCGGATGGCGTCGGCGATGTCCCACCTGTCGGTCAGGCCGTCGGCGTCGATGGACAGCAGCCAGTCGATGTCGGTCGCCGGCGCACCGATCTCGGCCAGGAAACCCTCGGCCCAGGCGCGGAACGGCCCGGCCCGGTCGAGCAGGGTGTTGTCCAGGTCGAGCAGGAGCAACGGCACTGAGGCACCTTACGGGAGAGAGGACCGCCGCCGACAGGGCCGAGCTACCCGCCGACGACCGTCGGGCAGCCGGCGTCGGGGGGTACGGCGGGCGGGTACGGGGAGGTGACCGGGGCTGTCGGCACCGGCCGATCCTAACCGGACGGGCGTCCTACTGGCCGAGGCGACGGGTCAATAGCAAGCCGTACGTACGGTTTGCCTTGCGGAGGGTCACCTGCGACGATCAACCCGTGCCCAGAGTAAGTCAGGATCAGCTCGACGCGCGCCGCCAGGAGATCCTCGGCGCGGCTCGGGCCTGTTTCGCCCGGCACGGCTACGAGGGAGCCACCGTACGCCGGCTGGAGGAGGCGACCGGGCTGTCCCGGGGCGCCATCTTCCACCACTTCCGCGACAAGGACTCCCTCTTCCTCGCCGTGGCCGAGGACGACGCCGCCGTGATGGTCTCCACGGTGGCCCGCAACGGCCTGGTCCAGGTGATGCGGGACCTGCTGGCCCGTGCGGTCTCCCCGGACACCACCGGCTGGTTGGGCAGTCAGCTGGAGGTGTCCCGCCGGCTGCGCACCGACCCGGCCTTCGCCCGCCGCTGGGCGGAACGCTCCGCCGCCATCGCCGAGGCGACCCGGGACCGGCTCGTCCGGCAACGCGAGGCGGGGGTGCTCCGCGAGGACATCGACATCGCCGTGCTGGCCCAGTTCCTGGAGCTGGCGTACGACGGGCTGGTGCTGCACCTGGCGATGGGGCGGCCCGCCGGTGACCTCGGGCCGGTGCTGGACCTGGTCGAGGAGGCCGTCCGGCGACGCTGACCCCTCCCCTGCGGACGGCCGCGCGGCAGGACAGGTCTCGGCTCGGTAACTCGCCCACCGCCCCGGTGCCGGCGTGGCGGGGCTGCTCCACAATGAGGCCGCGATCCCCTCGCGCGACAGGAGCAGCCGATGAACATCCTCGCCGCACCGGGCGACACCTGGGGCATCCCCGGCCCGCTCTTCCTCAAGCTCTACCTGCTGGTAGCCGGCGTCGCCGTGGTCGGCACGCTGCTGCACCGCCGCCGGACCACCGCCGGTCCCGCCTCCGCCGGCGTCGACCAGCTCGGGCCGCAGCAGGTGGCCTACCTCAACGGCGGCGACCAGCTCGCCGTCTGGGCGGCGCTGGGCGGCCTGCGCGGAGCCGGCGCGATCGGCGTCCGACCGGACCGCCGGCTGATCGCCGCCGGGCCGACGCCCACCGGCGTCACCCCGCTCGACCATGCGATCCGGCACGCCGCCCGCCAGCCGGTCGCCGCCCGGAAGCTGCAGCGCGACTCCGGGGTGGCCCGCGCCCTGGAGCAGCTGCGCCAGGGGCTGGAGCAGCGCGGCCTGCTGATCGACGCCGACGGGGTCCGGGCGCTGCGGCGAGGGCGGAACCTGCTGCTGGTGCTCCTGGCCCTGGGCGTGGTCCGGCTGGTCGCCGGCGTGGTCAACGGACGACCCGTCGGCTGGCTGCTGATGGCCCTGGCCGGGCTCGGGGTGGCGTTCGCCCTGCTGGCCCGTACGCCCCGCCGGACCAGGGCGGCGAACGTGGCGCTACGCGGCCTGCGGCGCAGCAACAACCACCTCGCCCCCGATTCCTCACCTGCCTACGCGACCTACGGACCGGCCGGCGCGGCGATGGGCGTCGCACTGTTCGGCACCGTCTCCCTCTACGCGCTCGACCCGGGCTTCGCCGAGCAGGCGGAGATCCAGCGGCAGGCGCTGAACGCCAGCAGCGGCGGCGGCTACTACTCGGGTTCCTCCACCCCCGCGAGCTCCTCGTGCGGGAGCAGCTCGTCCTGTAGCGGCGGCTCGTCCTCCTGTGGCGGTGGCAGCTCCTGCGGTGGCGGTGGGGGATGCGGCGGATGACCGGGCCGAGCGGGGTGGGCATCGGCTGGCGGCCGGAGATCGCCGGTTTCGTCGCCGAGCTGCCGGGGCTGCGCTTCGTCGAGGTGGTGGCGGAGTCGCTCGCCCCGGACGGTCCGCTCCCGCCCGGGTTGGCCGCGCTGCGGGAGCGCGGCGTCACCGTCGTACCGCACGGGGTGCGGCTCTCCCTCGGCGGCGCGGAACCGGTCGACCCGGCCCGGGTGACGCACCTGGCCCGGGTGGCCGAGCTGGTCGACGCGCCGCTGGTCAGCGAGCACGTCGCCTTCGTCCGGGCCGGCGGCCTGGAGGCCGGGCACCTGCTGCCGCTGCCGCGTACCCGGGAGGCGGTGGCGGCGGTGGTGGCGAACGTCCGGCGGGCCCAGGCCGAGCTGCCGGTGCCGCTGGCGTTGGAGCCGATCGCCGCCCTGTTCGACTGGCCCGACGACGAGCTGGACGAGGCGGACTTCCTCACCGAGATCCTCGACGCCACCGGGGCGGGGCTGCTGCTCGACGTGGCCAACGTCTACGCCAACGCCCGCAACCGGGGCGAGGACCCGCAGCTCCTGCTGGACCGGCTGCCTGTGGAACGGATCTCCTACGTGCACGTGGCCGGCGGGGCGGAACGCGGCGGGCTCTACCACGACACGCACACCGATCCGGTGCCCGCCGAGGTGCTGGAGCTGGTCGGGGCACTCTGCGCCCGTCGCAGTCCGCCCGCGCTGCTGCTGGAGCGCGACGGCCACTACCCGCCCGCCACCGAGCTACGCGCCGAACTGGACGCCCTCGCCGTCGCCGCCGGCCACCCGGCCGTCACATGACCGCGCCCCACCCGGCCGATCCCACCCCGCCGACCGAACCGGCTCCACCCGCCAGGTCGACCCCGCCGGCCGGGCCCGCCCCGCCCGCCGGCCCCGTCCCACCGGCGGGGTCGGCCCCCGTGGGCGGTGCCGGCGCGCCGACGGGGCTGGCCGCCCGGCAGGCCGCGTTGGTCGCGGCACTGGTCGCGGGGGCACCGGTGCCGGCCGGCTTCGCCACCGACCGGGTCGACGCGACCCGGGCAGCCCTGCTGCGCAAGCGGGCCGGGGAGGTGGCCCGGCACTGGCCGCTGCTCGCCGCCGGCCTCGGTGACGCCTGGTGGACCACCTTCCGCGACTGGGCGGCCGACCGCCCCAGCGCCGGTTCGCTGCGCGACGGCTGGGACCTCGCCCGCGAGCTGCGGGACCGCACGGCACTTCCCCCGCTCGGCGCGGAGGAGCTGGTCGGGCGGGAGGCCGCCCACCGCTACGACGGGCGACACCCGCCACGCCACCGCCGGCTGCCGGCCATCGCCCGCACCGGCGGGGCCGTCGCCCTCCAGTTCGCCGGTCGGGTACGCCTACTGCGCCCGGCCCGCCGCTGACCCCACCGGCCCGGGTACGGCAGGATCGCGGGCATGGATCTCGAACTGACCGGCCGGGTGTACGTGTTGACCGGCGCTTCCCGGGGTCTCGGCTTCGCGACGGCGCGCTGCCTGGTCGACGACGGGGCACGGGTGGTCCTGTCGGCCCGGACGCCGGAACGGGTCGCCGAGGCGGTCGACCGGCTGGGTGGCCCCGGGCACGCGATCGGCCTCGTCGCCGACCTGGCCGACCCGGACGCCCCCGAGCGGCTGGTGGCTGCGGCCCGCGAGCACTTCGGCCGGCTCGACGGGGCGCTCGTCTCGGTCGGTGGGCCGCCACCGGGAACCGCCGCGCAGGTAAGCGACGCGCAATGGCGGGAGTCCTTCGAGACGGTCTTCCTGGGTACGGTGCGGACGGCCCGGACGGTGGCCGCCGCGCTCACCGACGGCGGCGCGATCGGCATGGTGCTCTCCACCTCGGCCCGTACGCCGATCACCGGCCTCGGCATCTCCAACGGTCTGCGCCCCGGCCTGGCCGGGGTGGCCAAGGACCTGGCCGACGAGTACGGCCCACACGGCGTACGGGTGCTGGGCCTGCTGCCCGGCCGCTTCCTGACCGACCGCAACCGGCAACTGCTCGGCGACGACGAGGCGGCCCGGTCCCGGGCGGCGGCCGGCATCCCGCTGCGCCGCATCGGTGATCCGGCCGAGTTCGGGCGGGTCGCCGCCTTCCTGCTCTCCCCCGCCGCCAGCTACGTCACCGGGGTCACCGTCCCGGTCGACGGCGGCGCCCTGCGCGGCCTGTGAACCCGCCCCACAGCTCCCCCGACCCGGCCGGCCCCACCGACCCGTCCGGCCCCACCCCCGACCGACCCCGCGAGCCCGTCGGTCCCACCCCCGGCCCGGCCCGGCGTTGCGGCGAAACGGTCGTCCGGCGGCCGGATCGGGCGGAGTTGGCCGCGGCGGCGGACCGCACCATCCCGGACGTGCTCGGCCCCGGGCTCGTGGTGCTCTTCGTCGGGATCAACCCGGGCCTCTGGTCGGCGGCCACCGGATGGCACTTCGCCCGGCCCGGCAACCGCTTCTGGCCGGCCCTGCACCGGGGCGGCTTCACCCCGCGGCAGCTGCACCCGAGCGAACAGGACACGTTGCCCGGTTACGGGCTGGGCATCACGAACATGGTGGCTCGGGCCAGCGCGCGGGCCGACGAGCTGACCCCGGCGGAGCTGGTGGCGGGCGCGCGGACGCTTACCGACAAGGTGGCCCTCCACCGGCCGACCTGGGTGGCCGTGGTCGGGGTGACCGCGTACCGGATCGGTTTCTCCCGGCCGAAGGCCCGTTTCGGTCCGCAGCCGGAGCCGTTGGCCGGTGCCCGGCTCTGGGTGCTGCCCAACCCGAGCGGCCTGAACGCCCACTTCACCCCGCAGACGCTGGGGGCCGCCTTCGGCGAGCTGCGCGCGGCCGTCGCCGGCCAGCCACCCCCATCCGTCAGCTGACCGACGGGGGAGCCTCGGCGGGCGTCCGTCCCGGAACGACCTCGCCCGGAGGAGATGGGAATGTCACGTGCCCCGTGTCGTGAAACCCTCCCCACCCCCGTTGGAGTAGGCATGCCCCAGGTCCATTCTTCCCGCTTCGTCCGCCTGCTGGCCGCCGGCACCGTCGGCGTGGCCGCAGTGGCAACGCTCCCTGTCACCAGCGCCCAGGCGGCCACGGCCCCGTTCACCGTCTCGGTCGAAGGTGGATACAACAACACCCAGTCCCTCGGCACCGCCACCGGAACCGTGACGGGGACGGCGGGGAGCACCCAGGCGAGCTACTCGGTGACGCTCTGCGGCCAGAGCACCTACCCGAGTTCCCAGGTGACCATCCAGGGGTAACCACCACCGCCAGCCACACCGTCTACTACCAGAACTGCGGAATCTCCAGCGGCGATCTCGTCTCCAGCTACGGATTCACCAACGTGCAGATCACCGTCTCCGGATCGACCTTCTACCCGGGCAACCAGTACACCACCCACACGAAGACCGGAACGGTGTACTTCTGATCCACTCCCGCGTGCCGGCCCTACCGCGCCGGCGCGGTGAACCGTCCATGGACAGCCCACTAGTTGGCCACGGCCGGGGGCAACGCCTCCTGCGCGACGTAGGTGCCCATCGGCACGGTGGTGATGATCGGCTCGGGCTGATCCGCCTCGGCGTGCGGGGCCGGCGAGTCGGCGACCGCGAACTGGGTGCGGTACAGCTCGGCATAGAGCCCACCGACCGCGACCAGCTCCTCGTGCCGGCCCCGTTCGACGATCCGGCCGTCGTCGAGGACGAGGATCTGGTCGGCGTCGCGGACGGTGGAGAGGCGGTGCGCGATCACCAGGGCGGTACGACCGGTCAGCGCCACGGCCAGGGCCCGCTGCACCGCCGCCTCACTCTCCGAGTCGAGGTGGGCGGTGGCCTCGTCGAGGATCACGATCGACGGGGCCTTGAGCAGCAGCCGGGCGATGGCGATGCGCTGCTTCTCGCCACCGGAGAAGCGGTAGCCGCGCTCGCCGACCGTCGTCTCCAGCCCGTCGGGCAGGGCCCGCACCAGGTCGGCCACCTGGGCGCCGGCCAACGCCGCCCAGATCTCGTCGTCGGTGGCGTCCGGCTTGGCGTACCGCAGGTTCTCGGCGATCGTCTCGTGAAACAGGTGGGAGTCCTGGGTGACCACGCCGATCTCGTCGCGCAGTGAGGCGAGGGTGGCGTCCCGGACGTCGACCCCGCCGACCCGTACCTCGCCGTCGGTGACGTCGTAGATCCGGGAGATCAGCATGGACAGGGTGGACTTGCCGGCACCGGACGGCCCGACCAGGGCCACCATCTGCCCCGGTTCGACGCTGAACGAGACGCCCTTGAGCACCGGCTCGTTGGCCGTCCGGTCGAGGGTGGCGACCTCTTCCAGCGAGGCCAGCGAGACGTCGGCGGCGGCCGGGTAGCGGAACCGGACGTCGTGGAACTCGACCCGCCCGGCACCCAGGGGCACCGGCACCGCGTCGGGCTTCTCCTCGATGCCGGGACGCAGGTCGAGCACCTCGAAGACCCGGTCGAAGGAGACCAGCGCGCTCATCACGTCGACCCGGACGTTGGACAGCGCGGTCAGCGGACCGTAGAGGCGGGTGAGCAGTAGGGCGAGGGTGACCACGGTGCCGGCGCTGACCGCGCCGGTGACCGCCAGCCAGCCGCCGAGCCCGTAGGTGAGTGCCTGGGCCAGCGAGGCGACCAGCAGCATCGCCACGAAGAAGGTCCGCGAGTACATCGCCGACTGGATGCCGATGTCACGGACCCGCTCGGCCCGCGCGGCGAACCGGCCCGCCTCCACCTCGGGCGCACCGAACAGCTTGACCAGCAGCGCCCCGGACACCCCGAACCGCTCGGTCATCGTGGCGTTCATCTTGGCGTCGAGGTTGTACGACTCCCGGGTGATCTCGGCCAGCCGCTTGCCGACCCGTCGCGCCGGGATCACGAAGATCGGCAGCAGGACCAGCGAGAGCGTGGTGATCTGCCAGGAGAGGGTGAACATCACGCCGGCGGTGAGCACCAGTTGGATGACGTTGCTGACCACCCCCGACAGGGTGGAGGTGAACGCCCGCTGGGCGCCCATCACGTCGTTGTTGAGCCGGCTGACCAGGGCGCCGGTCTGGGTGCGGGTGAAGAACTGCAACGGCATCCGCTGCACGTGGTCGTAGACCCGGGTACGCAGGTCGAGGATGATCCCTTCGCCGATGCGGGCCGAGTACCACCGCTGGGCGAGGGAGAAGAGCGCGTCGGCGACCGCCAACGCGCCGATGATCAGGGCGAACCGGACGACTGTGGCACCGGCCTCCGGGCCACCCCCGCTGATCGCGTTGATCACGTGGCCGGCGAGCACCGGGGTGGCCACCCCGATCACCGCCGCGATCACCACGGTCACCAGGAAGACGACGATGTCCCGCCGGTAGGGGTCAGCGAACGTCATGATCCGCCTGGCGGTGCCGCGGTTGAGCCGGTGGGCGGAGACCTCGTCGCCGTGGCGTATCGACCGGAGCATGCTCCAGCCGGCCATGTTGCCGCCCGCCATCGGGTTGGACATCGGTCACCTCCGCGTCGTGGGCAGCACACACCGTCGGGTCGATTCTCCCGACGACTACGACAACCTCGGCGGTAACCCGACTCTTCCCGAGCAGTCCTTACTATTCGCCCCGGCCCGCGAGGTCGCGCAGCCGGCGGGTCTGCGCCTCGCGCTCGGCCCGCTGCTGCTCGGGGTGGGAGCGGTCGGCGGCAGCGGCGAGCAGCGCCTTGATCTCCACCACCGCGTCCCGGTCACCGGCGAGCAGACCGGCGGTGAGATCCCGTACCGCCCCGTCCAGTTCGGTCTTCGGCACCACCAGGTTGGCCAACCCGATCCGCTCGGCCTCGGCGGCGTCCATCCGCCGGCCGGTGGCGCAGAGCTCCAGGGCACGCGCATAGCCGACCAACTCGACCAGCCGCTTCGTGCCGGCCAGGTCGGGGACCAGGCCGAGGGTCACCTCGGCCATCGAGAAGCGGGCGTCCTCGGCGAGCACCCGCAGGTCGCAGGCGAGCGCGAGCTGGAAACCCGCGCCGATGGCATGGCCCTGCACGGCCGCCACCGAGATCACGTCCGGACGGTGCAGCCAGGTGAAACCCTGCTGGTAACCGGCGATCCGGTCGGCGCACTCCTGCTCGGGCAGGGTGGACAGCTCAGCGAAGGAACCCGGCCCCTGGGCACCGGCCACCGACAGGTCGAGGCCGGCGGAGAAGGACCGCCCCTCGCCACGTACCACCACGACGCGCACGTCGCCGGGCAGGTCCCGGGAGAAGTCGCTCATCGCGCGCCACATCGCCGGGGTCTGGGCATTGAGCACGTCGGGCCGGCACAACGTGACCGTCGCGACCGGCCCGTCGCAGTGCAGTCGCACCCCGGCTGTCTCGGCGGTCACCGGACCACCCGGGGCGCGCTGACGGACGACGCTGGTGGGCGGGTCACGCCTTCTTACGACGCCGGGCGCCGCCGCGCTGCCGCAGCTGCACACCGGACTCGGTGAGCACCCGGTGGATGAACCCGTAGGATCGCCCGGTCGAAGCGGCGAGCGCACGGATGCTCTCCCCGCCGGTGTACCGCTTTACCAGGTCCTTGGCGAGCGTCTGACGCTCGGCTCCGACGATCCGGCGACCCTTCTCAGTGCTGGTGGCTGTGCCAGTGGCTGCCATGCTGATTCCTCACGTCCCAGACTGTGCGGTTCGATACGGTCCCACCTATTAGACCGCCTCGAACGATCATGCGCCAGATATCAACTCTTCGCCAACCGACACGCTATGCAGTGTCGCCAACCCGATAGAGTGACGGCCCGGCCGGTCGTCGGCGGGAACCGCGCCGTCGCGGGCCCGGTGAGCGGCCCGTAGCCTGCCGGTCGTGACCGACCTGTGGGGTGCCGTGAGCGCAGCCGCGGCCGTCTTCGCTGCCACCAACCTCGACGACATCGTGGTGCTGACCGTGCTCTTCGTGGCCGCCCGGGGCACCGGACGGCCCCGCCCGTGGCAGATCGTGTCCGGCCAGTACCTCGGCATCACCGCTCTCGTCGCGGTGGGCCTGGTGGTCGCCGCCGGCCTGCTGGTGGTCCCCGACCCGTGGACCGGCCTGCTCGGGCTGCTGCCGGTCGCGCTCGGGGTCCGGGCGCTGCTGGCCCGCACCGACGACGACGCTCCGCCGTCCGTGGTCGGCGGGCTGCTCGGGGTCACCGGCGTGACGATCGCCAACGGTGCCGACAACATCGCCGTCTACGTCCCGGTGTTCCGCTCCCTCGACCCGGGCACCGCGCTCGTCTACCTGCTGGTCTTCGCGGCCCTGGTCGCCGTCTGGTGCGGGGCCGCCGCCCTGCTGGGCGGCCACCCCCGGGTGGTCCGCCTGATCGGCCGGGCCGGCCACTGGCTGGTCCCGGCCGTCTTCATCGGCATCGGTCTGGTGATCCTCGTCGGCTCGGGCGTCCTCGGCCGGCTGGCCGACCTCGCCGGCTGACCGTGACCGGCGGGATCAGGCTGACCGTGACCGGCGGGATCAGGCCAGCTCGACCAGTTCGAGCAGGTCGTCGCTCCAGGCGTCCTCGTCACCGTCGGGGAGCAGGATCGCCCGGTCGGGCTTGAGGGCGAGCACCGCGCCGGGGTCGTGGGTGACCAGCACGATCGCGCCGGGGTAGTTGGCGATGGCGTCGAGCACCTGCTCGCGGCTGACCGGGTCGAGGTTGTTCGTCGGCTCGTCCAGCAGCAGCACGTTCGCGCCGGAGCAGACCAGGGTCGACAGGGCGAGTCGGGTCTTCTCTCCACCGGAGAGCACCCCGGCGGGCTTGTTCACGTCCTCGCCGGAGAACAGGAAGGCACCGAGGATCTTGCGGAGGTCGGTGTCGGACTGCTCGATCGCCGCTGCCCGCATGTTCTCCAGCACCGTCCGCTCCACGTCCAGTGTCTCGTGCTCCTGGGCGTAGTAGCCCAACCGCAGGCCGTGCCCGGCGTGCACCTCGCCGGTGTCCGGTGGGAGCAGCCCGCCGAGCATCCGCAGCAGGGTGGTCTTGCCGGCACCGTTGAGCCCGAGGATGGCCACCCGGGAGCCGCGGTCCACCGCGACGTTCACGTCGGTGAAGATCTCCAGCGAGCCGTACGACTTGGAGAGGCCGGTCGCGGTCAGCGGGGTCTTGCCGCACGGCGCGGGGTTGGGGAAGCGGACCTTCGCCACCTTGTCCGAGACGCGCACCTCCTCCAGCCCGGAGATCAGCTTCTCGGCCCGGCGGGCCATGTTCTGCGCCGCGACGGTCTTGGTGGCCTTGGCCCGCATCTTGTCGGCCTGCGCCATCAACGCGCCGGCCTTCTTCTCGGCGTTGGCCCGCTCCCGGCGACGTCGCCGCTCGTCGGTCTCCCGGGCCTCCTGGTAGGCCTTCCAGCCCAGGTTGTAGACGTCGACCACGGAACGGGTGGCATCCAGGAACCAGACCTTGTTGACCACCGACTCCAGCAGCGAACCGTCGTGGGAGATCACGATCAGACCGCCCTTGTGGTTGGCGAGGAAACCGCGCAGCCAGGTGATCGAGTCGGCGTCGAGGTGGTTGGTGGGCTCGTCGAGCAGCAGGATGCCGCCGCCGTTCTCACCGGCGTCCCGGAACAGGATCCGGGCCAGCTCGATGCGGCGGCGCTGGCCACCGGAGAGGGTGCCGATGGTCTGGGCGAGCGCCCGGTCGGGCAGCCCCAGGTTGGCGCAGATCCGGGCGGCCTCGGCCTCGGCGGCGTACCCGCCCAGCGAGGCGAACTGGTCCTCCAGCGCGCCGTAGCGGCGGACCAGCTTGTCGTCGACGCCCTCGGCGAGCCGCTGCTCGATCTCGTTCATCTGGGCCATCAGCACGTCCAACCCCCGGGCGGAGAGCACCCGGTCCCGGCCGGTGACCTCCAGGTCGCCGGTACGCGGGTCCTGCGGCAGGTAACCGATGGCGCTGCGCCTGTCGATCTGCCCGCTGTAAGGCTGCCCCTCGCCGGCCAGCACCTTGAGGGTGGTGGTCTTGCCGGCGCCGTTGCGGCCGACCAGTCCGATCCGGTCACCGGGCTGTACCCGAAGGGTGGTGTCGGACAGTAGAATCCGGGAACCGGCGCGCAGCTCCAGGCCGGTGACACTGATCATTTCCGGTACTCGCTCTCGGGATCTGGAAGGGCTGACTCAGGGCACGCGAAAGCGCCGGCGGGTCGGTGGTTCCCGTCGGCGCGGGGCGATTCAGCCTTCGCAGCGCAGCACCCGACAAGTGTACCGGGGCGGCCCGGCGCACACCGTCCGGATTACCGTACAAGATCATCGGGTACCGGAAACGCCGTCCGGACCCGGTCCGGTACCGCAACCCTCAGACGTGACGAATCGGTGATCGGGGTCAACATGGAGCTGAACGAGAACGCGCGGGTCGACACCGGCCAGGTGGACGACCGGCGAGGATCCGGCGGGGGTGGCGGGATGGGCATCCCGATCCCCGGCGGTGGTGGGCGTGGTGGCATCGTCGGGCTCATCATCGCCGTGCTGGTGGCCCTGGTGGGTGGCGGATTCGGGCTGAACGCGATGAACGGCGGCGGCGGTGCCGAATCGGGCGACAACACGTCACTGGAACAGAAGTGCTCCGCCGACGACGCGCTGAAGCAGCTGGACTGCCGCAACACCCTCTACGTCAACTCGATCCAGGCGTACTGGCGGACCGCGTTGCCGGAGCGGTTCGGCCAGCAGTACCAGCCGTCCAAGACGGTCTTCTTCAGCCAGGGCGTCAACACCGGCTGCGGCCAGGCCGACTCCGGCGTCGGGCCGTTCTACTGCCCGGCCGACGACCTGGTCTACATCGACCTGACCTTCTACCAGACCCTCGCCGACCAGCTCGGCGCGGAAGGTGAGTTCGCCCAGCCGTACGTGCTTGCCCACGAGTACGGCCACCACGTGCAGGACCTGCTCGGCACCGAGGCACAGATGCGCCGCCAGCAGCAGCGGGACCCGGGCAGCGCCAACGCGCTCTCGGTCAAGCTGGAACTCCAGGCCGACTGCTACGCCGGCGCCTGGGCCAAGAACGCCACCGGTACCGCCGACGAGCAGGGCCAGAAGATCTTCAAGAGCATCACCGAGCAGGACATCGCACAGGCGATCGACACCGCCGAGAAGATCGGCGACGACGCCATCTCCAAGCGGGCCAACCGCCCGGTGAATCCGGAGGAGTTCACCCACGGCTCCTCCGAGCAGCGCAAGCAGTGGTTCACCAAGGGCTACACCAGCGGCGACCCGAAGACCTGCGACACCTTCGGCGGCAGCCTCTGACCGGCACCGCAGCGGCACCGGCACGGCGGTCGGATGGGCGCACGCCCACCGGCCGCCGTCGTCGTCGCGACCGGCTCAGGCCGGATCGCGGACCAGGACGTGGACCGCGCGGGCGGCGGTGACCGCGCCGACCAGCACCGCGTGCCGTGGTTCGGGCACGTCGAGCAGCCGTTCGGCACGCCGCGCGGCGAGCGGGGCCAGCCGCCGGTCGGCAAGCACCGTGTCGACGGCCCGCCGGTCGCCACCGCAGACCAGCGCCGCCAGCGTCGCCGCCTCGGGCAACAGCAGTCGTACGGCCAGGTCGGCCGCGTCGCCCAGGGCCGCCTTCGCCTGGTTGTCCCGCCGCCGGGCGAACCGCTGCTGGGACCAGCCCCCGGCGGCGGTACGGCCCTGCACGTAACGGGTGTCCACCTTGGAGACCAGTAGCTCCTCACCGACCGCCACACCGACCGCGACCGCGCCCTTGCGGGCGAGCAGCAGCCCGATCCGGCGGGGCGCGGCGGCGACGCCGACGAATCCCGGCAGGCCGTCGATCCGCGAGGGCGCGTCGGTGTCTCCCGCCGCGTCGCCGAGGGGCGGGGCACCTGGTGGGAGGTGCAGCTCGGCGGTCGCGCCGTCGGGGGCGGTGAGCAGCAGCCCGTACCCCTCGATGGTGGTGGTGGGCGGGCCGTGCCGATCGGCGAAGCCCTCGGCCCAGCGCGCGACCCGGACCGGGTCGACCTCGACCCACCGGCCGCCGCCGGCTGCGGGTCGGCTGCTCATGACCCGACCGTACGGCACGGCGGTCGGCCCGCCCCGCCGGCACCGGGCCCGCGCCACCGACCGCCGGCATCGCCGGGCCCGGCGATGCCGGTCGGCGGTCGCATCCGCCGACACAGCCCGCCGACACAGCCCGCTACGGCGTGCACCGCGACGCCGTAGCCGGCCACCAGACCGGGCCAGGAACGCGGCGCTCACGACGATCGGTGACGGGCCGATCCGCACTCCCGCAGGGTCCGCTGTCGGCGCGCGGCGCTGGCCGCACGGACGGGACTCTGCATCGGGTACCCCTCGATCATCGGCCCATCATCGACCCGAGCCCGCCGTGCCGCCACCGGATTCCCCGGCACTGCGGATCCCGGACGTCATGCCACGCTGATCAGCACGTCGGCCCAGGGTCAGCCGCGAAGACGGAGCGGGCACGGCACCCGGTGAGGGGTGCCGTGCCCGCGGAGCCGACCAGGGTCAGACGTTGAAGCCCAGGGAGCGGAGCTGGTCCCGCCCCTCGTCAGTGATCTTGTCCGGGCCCCATGGCGGCAGCCAGACCCAGTTGATCCGGATGTCGTCGACAAGTCCCCCACCGGGGCCGGTGGTCAGCGCCTGCCGGGCCTGGTCCTCGATCACGTCGGTGAGCGGGCAGGCCGCCGAGGTCAGCGTCATGTCCAGGGTGGCGATGTTCTGGTCGTCCACGTGCACGCCGTAGACCAGGCCGAGGTCGACCACGTTGATGCCGAGCTCGGGGTCGACGACGTCCTTCATCGCCTCCTCGATGTCGGCGACGACCGCCCTGCCCCCGGCCTCGACCGTCCCTGCGGCGGCCGGGGCCGACTCGACACCCGCCGCCCCGTCGACGTCCGCCGTCGCGTCGCCGGCCGAGGTCCCGGCGACACCGGGCGGGGCGTCGGCACCCGCCACCCCGGCAGCGCCGTTGACGGCCGGCGGCGGCACCGCGCCGGGCGGTGTGGTGGTGCTGGCGTCGCCGGTCGCCGGCGTCGCCTCGGTAGCGGTGTTCTCGCTCATGCCTCAACCTCCGTCGGGCTCACGCCCACCCCCGCGCGTGCCGCGGCGTCCTTGAACGCCATCCACGGCAGCAGCGCGCACTTGACCCGGGCCGGGTAGCGGGCGACACCCGCGAACGCCACCCCGTCACCGAGTAGTTCCTCGTCCGGCGTGACCTGGCCACGGCCGGACATCAACGTCACGAATCCCGCGTGCACGGCGGCGATCTCGGCCGCGCACCGACCGGACAGCCGGTCGTACAGCACGCTCGCCGACGCCTGGCTGATCGAACAGCCGACCCCGTCGTACGAGATGTCCGCCACGATGTCGCCGACGGTGGCCACCCGTACGGTCACCTCGTCACCACAGGTCGGGTTGACGTGGTGCGCCTCGGCCACCCGGGCGGCCGGGTCGTCGGGATCGCGCAGACCGCGCCCCTGCGGGCGCTTGTAGTGGTCCAGGATGATCTCCTGGTAGAGCTGGTCCAGCTGCATCAGTCGAAGATCCTCCGCACCTGTTCGAGGCCCGACACCAGGGCGTCGATCTCCTCCGTGGTGGTGTACAGGTAGAACGACGCCCGGGTCATGGCCGGCACACCGAACCGGGTGCAGACCGGCTTGGCGCAGTGGTGACCCACCCGCACCTGCACGCCGAGCGAGTCGAGGACCTGCCCGACGTCGTGCGGGTGCACGTCGCCGAGCGCGAACGAGATGGTGCCACCCCGGCCGACCGGCACCGTCGGACCGAAGATCCGCAGCCCCGGCACGGTGGCGAGGGCGTCCAACGCGTAGGCGGTCAGCTCCTTCTCGTGCCACTGGATCGCCCGCATCCCGACGCCGGTGAGGTAGTCGACCGCCGCGCCGAGCGCGACCGCCTCGGCGATCGGCGGGGTGCCCGCCTCGAACCGGGCCGGCGGTGCGGCGAACGTGGACCGGGCCATCGACACCGTCTCGATCATCGAGCCGCCGCCCATCACCGGTGGCATCGCGGCGAGCAGCTCGCCCCGGCCCCAGAGCACGCCGATGCCTGTCGGGCCGCACATCTTGTGCCCGGTGAAGACGACGAAGTCGGCGTCCAGGTCGACCACGTCCACCGGCAGGTGCGGCACCGACTGCGAGCAGTCGAGCAGCAGCAACGCACCCACCTGGCGGACCCGCCCGGTGATCCGGGCGGTGGCGTTGACCGTGCCGAGGATGTTGGAGGTGTGCACCAGCGAGACGATCTTCGTCCGTTCGGTGACCAGCTCGTCCAGCCCCGACTCGTCGAGCCGGCCGTTGTCGGTGACCGGGAACCAGCGCAGGGTCGCGCCGGTCCGCTCGGCAAGCAACTGCCAGGGGACGATGTTCGAGTGGTGCTCCATCTCGGAGATCACGATCTCGTCGCCGGGGCCGAGCCGGAACCGCTCGTCGGCGTCCGTGCGCAGCGAGGCGTTGGAGAAGGCGTACGCCACGATGTTGATCGCCTCGGTGGAGTTCTTGGTGAACACCACCTCGTCCACGCTCGGCGCGTTGACGAACGCGGCGATCTTGGCCCGTGCGCCCTCGTACGCCTCGGTCGCCTCGGTGCCCAGCGTGTGCACCGAGCGCGACACGTTGGCGTTGTGCATCGCGTAGTGCCCGGTGAGCACGTCGAGCACCTGACGAGGCTTGTGCGAGGTGTTGGCGCTGTCGAGATAGACCAGCCGGTGTCCGTTGACCTCCCGGTCGAGGATCGGGAAGTCGGCGCGAACCGCGGCGACGTCGAAGCGCGGCACGTCGTCGTACTGCGGCATCCCGTCCGGGATGGCGATGGTGGTCATCTCAGCGGCCCCTGTCCGTGTGGGTTCAGACCCGCGCCGCGCCGGCTCCGGCGACGTACCGCTCGTAGCCCTCTTCCTCGAGCTTGTCGGCCAGCTCCGGGCCGCCCTGCTCGACGATCCGGCCGGCCACGAAGACGTGCACGAAGTCGGGCTTGATGTAGCGCAGGATGCGGGTGTAGTGGGTGATCAGCAGCAGACCGGTGTCGCCGGTGTCGCGGACCCGGTTGACCCCCTCGCTGACCACCCGCAGCGCGTCCACGTCGAGGCCGGAGTCGGTCTCGTCGAGGATGGCGATCTTGGGCTTGAGCAGCTCCAGCTGCACGATCTCGTGCCGCTTCTTCTCGCCGCCGGAGAAGCCCTCGTTGACGTTGCGCTGGGCGAACGCCGGGTCCATCTGGAGCTTCTCCATCGCGCCGCGCAGCTCGCCGCCCCAGGTACGCAGCTTCGGGGCCGTGCCGTCGATGGCGGTCTTGGCGGTCCGCAGGAAGTTCGCCACCGAGACGCCGGGCACCTCGACCGGGTACTGCATGGCCAGGAAGAGGCCGGCGCGGGCCCGCTCGTCGACGGTCATCTCCAGCACGTCGACGCCGTCGAGGGTGACCGAGCCGCCGGTGATCTCGTACTTGGGGTGACCGGCGACCGAGTACGCCAGGGTCGACTTGCCGGAGCCGTTCGGGCCCATGATCGCGTGGGTCTCCCCCGACCGGACGGTCAGGTCGACACCGGACAGGATCGGCTTGAGCTCGCCCTCGGGCAGCTTGACCGACACCTTCAGGTCGCGGATCTCCAGGGTGCTCATTATCGGGTCACTCCATTGCTCGGCGTCAGACTGACGTAGATGTCGCCGTCGCGTACGTCGACGGGATAGACGGGAACGGGTTCGGTGGCGGGCAGCCCGCTGGGCTCACCCGTCCGCAGGTCGAAACGGGAACCGTGCAGCCAGCATTCCAGCGTGCAGCCCTCGACCTCACCCTCGGAGAGCGCGACCGAGGCGTGCGAACACTCGTCGTGGGCAGCGTAGAACCGGCCGTCGGTGCCGTGCACCACGGCGATCTGGGTGCCGTCGACGTCGGCGCTGATCACGGTGCCCTTCGGCACGTCCTCGGTGGAGCAGATCCGGATCACGTCAGGCACCGACCTTCGTGAGCCGGGCCTCGATCGCGTCTCCCAACCGCTCGCGCAGCGACTCGACCGGGATCTTGTTGATCAGCTCGGCGAAGAAGCCCCGGACCACCAGGCGGCGGGCCTCACCCTCCGGGATGCCCCGGGCCATCAGGTAGAACAGCTGCTCGTCGTCGAACCGGCCGGTCGCGCTGGCGTGGCCGGCACCGGCGATCTCGCCGGTCTCGATCTCCAGATTGGGTACGGAGTCCGCCCGCGCGCCGTCGGAGAGCAGCAGGTTCCGGTTGATCTCGTACGTGTCGGTGCCTGTCGCCCCGGCCCGGATCAGCACGTCACCCACCCAGACGGTGTGCGCCTCGTCGCCCTGCAACGCGCCCCGGTAGCCGACGTACGAGCGGCAGTCCGGCACGTTGTGGTCGACGAGCTGGCGGTGCTCCAGGTGCTGGCCGCCGTCGGCGAAGTAGACGCCGTACAGCTCGGCCTCGCCGCCCCGGCCGGTGTACTCGACTGTGGTGTTCTGGCGGACCAGGTCACCGCCCAGGCTGACCTGAATGTGCGACACCTTGGCGTCCCGGCCGAGCCGGACCTTCAGGTGCTGGGCCTGCACCGCGTCGGCGGCCCAGTCGGCCACCGTGACCAGGGTCAGCTTCGCCCCGTCGGCCACCGCCACCTCGACGTTGTCGGCAAGCGTCGCCGAACCGACGTGCTCCAGCACCAGCACCACCTCGGCGAACCGGCCCACGTCGACGAAGGTGTGCCCGAAGGCCAGCCCGGCGGCGTCGTCGCCGACCACCCGCAGGGTCACCGGGGTGTCGACCACGGCGTCGGCCGCGACCTCGACCAGCAGCGCCTGCCCGGCACCGCCGTACGCCAGCGCGCTGACCCGGTCGACCGGGGTGAGCACGCTACCCACCCGGGGATCGTCCCGGCCGATCCGCCCGACGGTGACGCCGGCCGGCAGCTCGGCGTACTCGTGGCGGACCGCACCGGTGGCGGCCGGCGCCCCGCCGGTAAGCCCACGCAGCCGCTTGAGCGGGGTGAAGCGCCACTCCTCCTCCAGGCCGGTCAGGGCCGGGAAGTCGGCGACGTCGTACGAGCGGAGCGCCTGCGACTTGGTGCTCGGTGGCGCGGAAGCCTGGATAGTCATCTCTTCCTTGGTCTGTCTGTCCGTGGTATTGAGCGGAGGGTGGGTCGGGCTGCTCGCGGGCCGGGCCGATGGGCCGCGGCCGCTCCGGCGGGTGGGTCGGGCCGGGCCGCGACCGCTCCGGCCGGTAGGCGACCCGGGCCGGCGGTCGGCGTCAGCCGACCGCGCCCTCCATCTGGAGTTCGATCAGGCGGTTGAGCTCCAGGGCGTACTCCATCGGGAGCTCCTTGGCGATCGGCTCGATGAAGCCCCGCACGATCATCGCCATCGCCTCGTCCTCGCTCAGACCCCGGCTCATCAGGTAGAAGAGCTGGTCATCGCTGATCTTGGAGACGGTCGCCTCGTGCCCCATCGACACGTCGTCCTCGCGGATGTCGACGTAGGGGTAGGTGTCCGAGCGGGAGATGGTGTCGACGAGCAGCGCGTCGCACTTGACCGTGCTCCGGCTGTGGTGCGAACCCTCAAGCACCTGCACCAGACCCCGGTAGGAGGTACGGCCGCCACCCCGGGCGATCGACTTCGAGATGATCGACGACGAGGTGTGCGGCGCGGCGTGCACCATCTTGGCCCCGGCGTCCTGGTGCTGGCCCTCGCCGGCCATCGCCACCGAGAGCACCTCGCCCTTGGCGTGCTCGCCGGTCATGTAGACCGCCGGGTACTTCATGGTGACCTTGGAGCCGATGTTGCCGTCGACCCACTCCATGGTGGCGCCCTCGTGGCAGACGGCCCGCTTGGTGACCAGGTTGTAGACGTTGTTCGACCAGTTCTGGATGGTCGTGTAGCGGCAGCGGGCGTTCTTCTTGACGATGATCTCGACGACCGCGCTGTGCAGCGAGTCGGAGGAGTAGAGCGGCGCGGTGCACCCCTCGACGTAGTGCACGTAGGCGCCCTCGTCGACGATGATCAGCGTCCGCTCGAACTGGCCCATGTTCTCGGTGTTGATCCGGAAGTACGCCTGGAGCGGGATCTCCACGTGCACGCCCTTCGGCACGTAGATGAACGAGCCGCCGGACCACACGGAGGTGTTCAGCGCGGCGAACTTGTTGTCGCCGACCGGGATCACCGTGCCGAAGTACTCCTTGAAGACGTCCTCGTGCTCCTTGAGGGCGGTGTCGGTGTCCAGGAAGAGGACACCCTGCTCCTCCAGGTCCTCACGGATCTTGTGGTAGACCACCTCGGACTCGTACTGCGCGGCGACCCCGGCGACCAGCCGCTGCTTCTCCGCCTCGGGGATGCCCAGCCGGTCGTAGGTGTTCTTGATGTCCTCCGGCAGGTCCTCCCAGCTGGTGGCCTGCTTCTCGGTGGAGCGCACGAAGTACTTGATGTTGTCGAAGTCGATCCCGGTGAGGTCGGCGCCCCAGGACGGCATCGGCTTGCGGCCGAACAGCCGCAGGCCCTTCAGCCGCAGGTCGAGCATCCAGGCCGGCTCGTTCTTCTTCGCCGAGATGTCCCGCACCACCGCCTCGTTGATGCCGCGCTGGGCGGTGGCCCCGGCGGCGTCGGAGTCGGACCAGCCGTACTCGTAGCGACCGAGGGCGGCGAGCTGCTCTTCCTGGGTCAGGGGCTGGACGATCTGCTCGGTCATCTATCTGTCCTCACAGTGGTGACGGTGTTACCGGACTGGGCACGCGGTTGGGCCGGAATGTGCGTGGTGCACACCCCGTCGCCGTGCGCGATGGTGGCCAGGCGCTGCACGTGGGTGCCGACCAGACGGGAGATGACCGCCGTCTCGGCCTCGCACAGCTGGGGGAACTCGGCGGCCACGTGCGCCACCGGGCAGTGGTGCTGGCAGAGCTGACCGCCGGAGGCGATCGTGGACGCGTTGGCAGCGTAACCCTCGGCGGTGAGCGCGCCCGCAAGTGCGTCCGACCGGGCGAGCGGATCGTCGCCGGCGTCCTCCATGGCGGCCCGGCAGCGGGCCTCCAGCGCGGCGACCTGGTCGGCGGCGAACGCCTCGACCGCATCGGGGCCACCGCTGCGGGCGATCCAGCGCAACGCGGCGGTGGCCATGTTGTCGTAGTGGTGGGTGCCACAGCGCACCCGGGCGGCGTCGGTGAGCAGGAAGACCTTCGCCGGTCGCCCCCGGCCCCGGCTGCCCCGCACCGTCTGCTCCCGGACGAGCACGTCACCGTCAGCGAGCATCGCGTCGAGGTGCCGGCGGATCGCGGCGGGGCTGAGGCCGAGCGCCGAGCCGAGTTGCCCTGCCGTGGACGCCCCCTGCTCCAGCAGGAGCTGGGTCACCCGGTCCCGGGTGGAAAGATCGCCGGCGGCAGCGGAGGTCGACTCCGGTGCAGCACCTCGCGCGCCGCCAGCCTGATCAGCGCCTCGCGCACCGCCAGCCGGCTCGGCACGTCGCACGGGACGGCGCGACCGCGCGCCGACGCCGACGACCGGTCCGGTCGTCGGCGAATGCCCGGAGAGCGCCGCCACGTTTTTCACAACGCCAACGTTACGTAATTCGCCGGAGGGCTGCAAACCCCACTCCGGTGATTCCGCCCACCGGGTCGGTGGAGTCACCCGATCGGGAACCACTACGGTGCGTAGGATTCGCGTCGTGAAGCGATCCGTCCGGTTCCCGGCCCCCGCCGCGCTGGTCCGCCTGCCCGACCGGTTCCCGGTCTCGACCACCCTGCTGCGCCGCCTCGCGTACGCCTCGATCGTGGCCAACGTGGCGATCGTCGTCACCGGCGGGGCGGTCCGGCTCACCGCGTCGGGGCTCGGCTGCCCGACCTGGCCCCGGTGCACCGACGCGTCGTACACCACGACGGCCGAGATGGGCGTGCACGGGGTGATCGAGTTCGGCAACCGGCTGCTCACCTTCGCGGTCGGGGCGATCGCCCTGGCCACCCTGTTGGCCGTGCTGGCCCACCGGCCCCGGCGCACCGGCCTGCTCGGACTGGCGGTGGCGGTGTTCCTCGGCATTCCGGCGCAGGCCGTCATCGGCGGGATCACCGTGCTGACCAACCTCAACCCGTGGGTGGTCGGGCTGCACTTCCTCGCCTCGATGGCGGTCATCGCGGCGGCGTACGCCCTCTGGCGTCGGGTGGTCGACCCGGACGGGCCGGCGATGCCCGTCGTGCCCCGACCGCTGCGCAGCCTGGCCCTGCTCACCACCGCGGTCAGCGTCGCGGTCCTGGTCGTCGGCACCTGGGTGACCGGCAGCGGCCCGCACGCCGGCGACCACGGCGCGGCCCGCAACGGGCTGGATCCGGAGACGATCTCCCAGGTGCACGCCGACGGGGTGTTCCTGCTGATCGGGCTCTCCGTCGCGCTGGTCCTCGCGTTCCGCGCGGTCGACGCGGCCGGCCCGGCCCGGGCCGCCCTGGTGCTGGTCGGGGTGGAGCTGGGGCAGGGCCTGATCGGCTTCGTGCAGTACTTCACCCACCTGCCGGCCGTGCTGGTCGCCGCGCACATGCTCGGCTCCTGCCTGGTGCTGCTGGCCACCCTGGCGATGCTCTGGTCGACCCGGCAGCGCCGCCCGCTCCCGACCGGTCAGGTCAGTCCCCGGGCAGCGACGGAGCAGGTGCCGTCCCCCGTCTGAGCGCACCCCACCCGCACCCAGCGCACCCCACCGCGCGCCCCACCGACATGCCCACCGCGCGCCCACCGACATGCCTCAAGGTCACGCTCGAACATGGTTGTAGTGGCCTCGCTACGCCCGGAGGCCACTACAACCACGACAACACCGTTGCGTTAACGCCGTGGGCGGCTGGTCAACCCGGGACAGGAAGTGCCAGATCGGGGAGCGGGGTGGGCCCGCTCGGCGATCATGGAGTGGTGGTGCCGACTTTGGGGTTCTACGGGCGTTCTGTCACCCACCACAACTCCATGATCGGCGAGGCGGCGGTGGTCGACGAGCAGCCGTCGCGACGGTGTTGACAACCACGAAGTAGCACGATCTTGCTGGGTTGGGTACGAGGCGGCCTTGCCAGTGGGGATGGGTGGAGCTCGTGGTGGGGTGGGTCAGCGGCGGGCGAGGTGGGTGAGGTGGGTGAGCACCGCGTCGGCGAGCCGGTCGGGGCCCCGTCGGCGTACCCGAGGAACAGCGACGGCTCGGTCAGCTCCAGCTCGATCAGCACGGGCGTGCCGTCCGGCCCCGGGACGAGATCCACCCGGGCGTAGAGCAGCCGCTGCGGGCCTCCCGGGACCTCGGTCAGCACCCGCGCGGCGACGGCCAACTGCTCGTCGGTCGCGGCACTCGGCCCGATCTCGGCAGGCCTGTAGGACCACTCGACACCCGGATCCGGGCCGTCGAGCATGGCGCCCTTGCGGACGGCGTGGCTGAAGACCGGGCCGTCCGGGCCGGCCAGGAAGAGCAGCGCGGTCTCACCGACGGTGTCCACCGCCTTGAGGTACGGCTGGACCATGGCGACCCGGCCGGCCGTCGACAGCCGGTGGACGTGCCGGACGGCCAGGGTCCGCTGCTCCGGGTCGGTCAGGTCGTACCGGCCGGTGTCCCGGCTGCCGGCGCTGACCGTCGGCTTCACCACGTAGTCACCGGGCGTCGAGGGCGGCTCCCAGGATGCTCCCGGCTCGACCCAGGAGGTCGGCACGGTGGGCACCCCGGCGGCGGTGAGCTCGCTCAGGTAGCGCTTGTCGGTGTTCCACTCGACCACGTCTGCGGGGTTGACCAGGGTCGGCACGCCCCGCGCCCAGGCGACGAACTCGTCCCGCCGGGGTACGTAGTCCCAGGGCGACCTGAGTACCACCAGGTCGTAGCGACCCCAGTCGACCCGGGGGTCGTCCCAGACGGCGGTGTCGACGGTGACGCCACGCGCCGCCAGCGGGGCGAGCACGAGTCGGTCGTCCGGGACGAGGTCGGCGAAGTGGGAGCAGGTGACGAGAGCGACCCGGGGTTCCCCCCGGGTCGGCTGGTCGGTGGTCAAGGTGTCGTCAACGGGACATCGTGCGCCTGGCCATCGACCGCCACAGGTCGTTGCTCGGCCGCATCTGGTCCATCAGCTCGCGCTCCCAGGCGTTCTCGACGGTGACCCCCGCCTGGGCGCACGCCTCCCGGGCGGTGACGGTGTCCTCGGCGAACTGGTCACCCCATGCACCGTCGGTGCCGACCAGGACGATCCGCGCACCCCGCTTGCCGACGTACTCGATGACCGCCTTCGCGCCGCCGTGTGCGGCGGCGAAGGACTTGATGCCCGAGACCAGCCCGTTGGGGGCCGGTTCGGCGGTCTGCTCAGCCGTCAGCGTCGTATCGGAACCTTCTGCCATGGCCGAAGCCTAAGCAGACTGGCACCCCTACGCGCGAGAATCATGAACTATTTGTGATACCAATTACCCGAAGGTTTGTCGGAAAGTAGAGGCCAATTGCCCGCATATGTCGGATAAATTCGGGCACAATGCCTCCGGTGGATCGTCCCGATGTGCCCACCTTGCGGTGCATTGCCGCACCCGGAAAAAATCTCATCATCCGGACGCGATTCCGGCCGGCTCCTTCGGCACGACGGCCGTCCCGGCCCCCGTAGGGGGACAAGACCCACCGGGCGCCCCTGCCCCGGCGGGGACGAGGTCCATCGGCGGGGAACCGAGGGCCACGCGGGCGCGCGGAGCGGGTTCAGAGCAGCGCGTCGAGGGCCACCGCGGCGAACACGATGGTCAGGTAGGTGGTCGACCAGTGGAACAGGCGCATCGGCTTGACCGGCTCGCCCCGGGTCACCCGCCGGCAGAGCTTGTGCGCCTCGACCAGGAAGACGGCACCCACCAGCGCGGTCGGTACCCCGTAGATCGCACTCATGCCCATCGGCCACAGCGCCAGAGAGGTCGCCACGGTGAGCCAGGCGAAGATCAGGATCTCGGCGTTGACCCGCCGGGGCGAGGCCACCACCGGCAGCATCGGGATCCCGGCGCGGGCATAGTCGTCCTTGTACTTCATGGCCAGCGGGTAGAAGTGCGGCATCTGCCAGAAGAAGACCACCGCGAACAGCGCCCAGGCCTGCGGCGCCAGCGAACCGGTCACCGCCGCCCAGCCGATCAGCACCGGCGCCGCCCCGCACGCCCCGCCCCAGAAGGTGTTCGCCGTCGTGGTGCGCTTGAGCCAGAGGGTGTAGACCAGGTCGTAGTAGACGATCGCGGCCAGCGTCAACGCCGTCGCCAACAGGTTGGTGAACGTCGCCATCAGGGCGATCGAGACCGCCGCCAGCACCAACCCGAAGACCAGGGCGCTGCGGGGCGAGACGGTGTGCGCCGGCAGCGGACGCCGCTTGGTGCGCCGCATCAACTGGTCGATGTCCCGGTCGATGTAGCAGTTGAGCACGCTCGCCGCGCCGGCGGCGAGCGAGCCGCCGGCAAGCACCACGGCCATCAGCCACAGCGACGGCAGGCCACCGTCGGCGAGCATCATCGCCGGCACCGTGGTCACCAGCAGCAGTTCGACGATGCGGGGCTTGGTCAGCGCCACGTACGCCGACACCACCGCACGGACGTCCCGTCGGCGGGCCACCGGTTCCCCGGTCACCGTGCGCACCGGCGGCTGCCCGGCAGAGTTGCTGACGGGGCGCTCGGTGATCATGCTCACGGATTGCCACCTTCCGGCGTCGGCAGGGGAGGTCGGTTCGGCGGGACCCGGAGGGGTCCACACACCGGACCACACACTACGCGCCGTCGTTTTCGCTGCCCGGGCGACCCGACAACGGTGCGGGCCGTCACACCTGACGGGTGACCGAACGATCCGGCCCGCGCATACGTAACTGCCTGCTGAGATCCCCGGGCGGACGTTTAGACCCGCTCGATAGGGTCACCAGTGAGGGTTCCGCCCATCTGCCGAGGAGCACAACCATAGTGGCTGCCAACCGACCCGCACTCAACTGGACCGACCTCGACCGCCGGGCCGTCGACACCGCCCGCGTCCTGGCCATGGATGCCGTGGAGAAATCCGGCAACGGCCACCCCGGCACCGCGATGAGCCTCGCGCCCGCGGCGTACCTGCTGTTCAACCGGGTGATGCGACACAACCCGGCCGACCCGAACTGGCCCGGCCGGGACCGCTTCGTGCTGTCCGCCGGGCACTCCAGCCTGACCCTCTACATCCAGCTCTTCCTCTCCGGTTACCCGCTGAGCCTGGAGGACCTGAAGTCGCTGCGGCAGTGGGGCTCGCTCACCCCGGGCCACCCCGAGCACGGCCACACGCCGGGCGTCGAGACCACCACCGGCCCGCTCGGGCAGGGCCTGGGCAACGCGGTGGGGATGGCGATGGCGGCCCGCCGCGAGCGCGGCCTGTTCGACCCGGAGAGCGAGCCGGGCGCCTCGGTCTTCGACCACAACATCTGGTGCATCGCCTCCGACGGCGACATCGAGGAGGGCATCAGCCACGAGGCGAGCGCCCTCGCCGGGCACCAGCAACTGGGCAACCTCACGCTGATCTACGACGACAACGAGATCTCGATCGAGGACGACACCCGGATCGCCAAGAGCGAGGACGTCGCGGCCCGCTACGCGGCGTACGGCTGGCACGTGCAGACCGTCGACTGGCGGGCCGGCGACGCCGACCAGGGCGACTACCACGAGGACGTCGAGGCGCTCTACCAGGCGCTGCTGGCGGCGAAGGCCGAGACCGGCCGCCCCTCGTTCATCGCGCTGCGCACCATCATCGGCTGGCCCGCGCCGAACAAGAAGAACACCGGCAAGATCCACGGCTCGGCGCTCGGCGGCGACGAGGTGAAGGCGACCAAGGAGATCCTCGGCTTCGACCCGCAGCAGAGCTTCCAGGTCGACGAGGACATGCTCACCCACGCCCGTGGGGTGCTCAACCGGGGCGTCGAGGCCGAGCAGGCGTGGACCGGCGAGTTCGACGGCTGGGCGCGGGCCAACCCGGAGCGCAAGGCGCTCTACGACCGGATCGCCGGCCGGGTGCTGCCGCAGGGCTGGACGGACGCGCTGCCGACCTTCCCCGCCGACGCCAAGGGCGTGGCCACCCGGGCCGCCTCCGGCAAGGTGCTGGAGGCGCTCGCCCCGGTGCTGCCGGAGCTGTGGGGCGGCTCGGCCGACCTGGCGGAGAGCAACAACACCACCATGAAGGGCGAGCCGTCGTTCATCCCGGCCGCCCACGCCACCAAGGACTTCCCCGGCCACGAGTACGGCCGCACGCTGCACTTCGGCATCCGTGAGCACGCCATGGGCGCGATCCTCAACGGCATCGCCCTGCACGGCGGCACCCGCCCGTACGGCGGCACCTTCCTGGTGTTCAGCGACTACATGCGCCCGTCGGTACGGCTCGCCGCGCTGATGAAGCTGCCGGTGACGTACGTCTGGACGCACGACTCGATCGGCCTCGGCGAGGACGGGCCGACCCACCAGCCGGTGGAGCACCTGACCGCGCTGCGTGCCATCCCGGGCCTGGACGTGGTCCGCCCGGCCGACGCCAACGAGACCGCCTGGGCGTGGCGGCAGGCGCTTGAGCACACCGACCGGCCGACCGCGCTGGCGCTGAGCCGGCAGCCGCTGCCGACCCTGGACCGTGAGCGGTACGCCGGGGCCGAGGGCACCGCCAAGGGCGGGTACGTGCTGGCCGAGGCGTCCAACGGCAAGCCGCAGGTGATCATCGTGGGCACCGGTTCCGAGGTGCAGCTCTGCCTCACCGCCCGGGAGCGGCTGGAGGCCGACGGCACCCCCACCCGGGTCGTCTCGATGCCCTGCCAGGAGTGGTTCTACGAGCAGGACGAGGCCTACCGGGAGTCGGTGCTGCCGCGCGGGATCAAGGCCCGGGTGAGCGTCGAGGCCGGCATCGGGATGTCCTGGCGGGGCGTCGTCGGCGACCTGGGCGAGAGCGTCAGCCTGGAGCACTACGGCGCGAGCGCCCCGCACACCGTGCTGTTCGAGCAGTTCGGCTTCACCCCCGACCGGATCGTGTCCGCCGCGCACGCGGCGCTGACCCGGGTGGGCGACATCACCGGTTTCACGACCGGCAACTGAGGAGAGCGTGGACGACATGACGGACAGACTGGGTGACCTCACCGCCGCCGGAGTGGCGGTCTGGCTCGACGACCTTTCCCGGGTACGACTGAGCTCCGGCGGGCTGGACAAGCTCCGCCGCGAGCAGCACGTGGCCGGGGTGACCACCAACCCGACCATCTTCGCCAAGGCGTTGAGCGACGCCGACGAGTACAACTGGCAGCTGAAGGACCTCGCCACCCGGGGCATCGAGGTGGAGGAGGCGGTCCGGATGCTCACCACCTACGACGTGCGCTGGGCGTGCGACGTGATGCGCCCGTCGTACGACGGCAGCGACGGCGTCGACGGGCGGGTCTCCATCGAGGTCGACCCCCGGGTCGCCCACGACACCGACAAGACCGTCGCCGAGGCCAAGGCGCTGTGGTGGCTGGTCGACCGGCCGAACCTGTTCATCAAGATCCCGGCGACCGAGGCGGGGCTGGCGGCGATCACCGCGACCCTGGCCGAGGGGATCAGCGTCAACGTGACGTTGATCTTCGGGCTGGACCGCTACTCGGCGGTGATGGAGGCGTTCCTCACCGGTCTGGAGCAGGCCAAGGCCAACGGCCACGACCTGTCCGCGATCGGCTCGGTGGCCTCGTTCTTCGTCTCCCGGGTCGACTCCGAGATCGACAAGCAACTGGACAAGATCGGCTCCGACGAGGCCAAGGCGCTGCGCGGCAAGGCCGCCGTCGCCAACGCCCAGCTCGCCTACGAGCGCTACACCGAGGTCTTCTCCTCCGACCGTTGGCAGGCCCTGGCCGACGCCGGCGCCCACCCGCAGCGCCCGCTGTGGGCGTCGACCTCCACCAAGAACCCGGACTACCGGGACGTGATCTACGTCGAGGAGCTGATCGCCCCCGGCACCGTCAACACCATGCCGGAGTCGGTGGTCCAGGCGTACGCCGAGCACGGCGAGACCCGGGGCGACACCATCACCGGCGCGTACGACGCGGCCCGGCAGGTCTTCGCCGACCTGGCCGCCGTCGGCATCGACATGGACGAGGTGATCGCCACCCTGGAACGGGAGGGCGTGGAGAAGTTCGAGACCAGCTGGGGTGAGCTGCTCGAAGGCGTACGCAAGTCGCTGACCGCCGCGGCGCAGGGCACCGGCACGCCGAACGAGGCGGCCAAGGGCAACGCCGAGGCGGCCCGGCGGGCCGGCGGGAACGCGTGACCGACGGCGTCGGAGGCGTCGCGGGGCCCTGCCCCGCGACGCGCCACGCCGTCGCCACCGCACCACCGGTGGCGACGTGAGTGAGCTGTCGACCGGCCCGGCCGATGCCGGTGCCGGTCTCGCGGTGCCCGGGACGGACGCGGTCGGACCGACCGCGCCCGTTTCCGTGCCGGCCGCCCTGTACGCGCGGGGCTTCCCGGTGGCACCATCCGACCGGGGCCGGCCGACTGCTACGGCGGCCCCTGGCCGACAGGCCGGCCGCACCGGCCCGGCTGGACGCGATCGGACAATGGCGGGCGTGACGATGGACGACATGGACCAGACGGAGCGAGGAGGCGGCGTGAATCCGCTGCGCGACGCGCAGGACCGCAGGCTCCCCAGGATCCCGGAGCCGTGTGCCCTGGTGATCTTCGGGGTGACCGGTGACCTGGCGCGCAAGAAGCTGCTGCCGGCGGTTTACGACCTGGCCAACCGGGGGCTGCTGCCACCCGGTTTCGTGGTGCTGGGCTTCGCCCGGCGCGACTGGGGCGACGGCGACTTCGAGGCGCTGGCCCACGAGTCGGCGAAGAAGCACGCCCGGACACCGTGGCGGGAGGAGGTGTGGGGCCGGCTGGCCGGCAACATCAAGTTCGTCGGCGGCTCGTTCGACGACGACGCCGCCTTCGACAAGCTCGCCGCGACCCTGGACAAGCTGCGCGACAGCCACGGCATCCACGGCAACGCCGCCTTCTACTTCTCCATCCCCCCGACGGCCTTCCCGGTGGTGCTCAAGCAGCTGGCCCGCACCGGCATGGCCGACAACGAGAAGTGCGGCGGCTGGCGGCGGGTGGTGGTGGAGAAGCCGTTCGGCAACGACCTGCCGTCGGCGAAGGAGCTCAACGACCTGGTCGACGACGTGTTCACCCGGCAGGACGTCTTCCGGATCGACCACTACCTGGGCAAGGAGACGGTCCAGAACATCCTCGCCCTGCGGTTCGCCAACAACCTCTTCGAGCCGCTGTGGAACTCCAAGTACGTCGACTCGGTGCAGATCACCATGGCCGAGGACGTCGGCATCGGCTCCCGGGCCGGCTTCTACGACTCGGTCGGCACCGCCCGGGACGTGCTCCAGAACCACCTGCTCCAACTGCTCGCCCTGGTCGCCATGGAGGAGCCCACCAGCTTCGACGCCGACGAGATCCGGGCCGAGAAGCTGAAGGTGCTCAAGGCGATCACCCTGCCGAAGGACGTCGCCCGGGGCACCGTACGCGGCCAGTACCTGCCCGGCTGGGTGGGTGGCGAACGGGCCGTCGGCTACCTCGACGAGGACGGCGTCCCCGCCGACTCGACCACCGAGACGTACGTCGCCGTGGAGCTGGGCATCCAGAACCGCCGTTGGGCGGGGGTGCCGTTCTACATCCGGGCCGGCAAGCGGCTGCCCCGGCGGGTGACCGAGGTGGCCATCATGTTCAAGAAGGCCCCGCACCTGCCGTTCAACACCGCCGACATGGAGTCGCTGGGCAACAACCAGTTGGTCATCCGGGTCCAGCCGGACGAGGGCGTGGTGCTCAAGTTCGGCTCGAAGGTGCCCGGCACCACCATGGAGGTCCGCGACATCGCGATGGACTTCCAGTACGGCGAGGCGTTCACCGAGTCCAGCCCCGAGGCGTACGAGCGGCTGGTGCTGGACGTGCTGATCGGCGACCGGACGCTCTTCCCGGACGCCTCCGAGGTGGAGCAGAGCTGGGCGGTGGTGGACCCGTTGGAGCACGCCTGGGAGGGCACCAAGCCGGAGCCGTACCGGTCGGGCGAGTGGGGGCCCCGGGCCGCCGACGAGATGCTGGCCCGCGAGGGCCGCGCCTGGCGGCGGGCGTGAACGGCCACGAGGGAATCAGGCACAGCGGGCGGACCGGGAGGCACCAGTGATCGGGCTGTGGGACACCACCGGCAACGAGGTGGTCAAGGCGCTCGCCGCCGAGCGGCGCAGCGCGGGCGGGGTGGCCAGCGGGATGGCGCTCACCCTGATCGTCGTGGTCGACGAGAAGCGGGTCCGGGAGGCGGAGGCGGCGGCCACCATCGCCGCCGCCGCCCACCCGTGCCGGCTGCTCGTCGTCGTCCGCGCCGACGTGGAGCGGGAGCGCAACCGGCTGGACGCCGAGATCGTGGTCGGCGGCCGGCTGGGGCCGTGCGAGGCGGTGGTGACCCGGATGTACGGCCGGCTCGCCCTGCACGCCGAGTCGGTGGTGATGCCGCTGCTGGTACCGGACGTACCGGTGGTCACCTGGTGGCACGGGGAGCCGCCGGCGGAGATCGCCACCGACTTCCTCGGGGTGGTCGCCGACCGACGGATCACCGACTGCGCGCAGGCCGTGGACCCGATCGAGGCGCTGCGGGAACGGGCCCGGGACTACGCCCCAGGCGACACCGACCTGGCGTGGACCCGGATCACCCCGTGGCGCACCCTGGTCGCCGGGGCGTTCGACACCACCGAGGCCCGGGTCACCGAGGCGACCGTGGTGGCCCCGCGCCGGGACCCGACGGCGGCGCTGATGCGGGGTTGGCTGGCCGCCCGGCTCGGCATCGACCCGCAGTGGCAGCACACCGACGACCACCCGAGGATGCGTCAGGTGCAGCTGCGCTGCGCCAACGGCGACGAGCTGACGCTGACCCGGGACGACAGCATGGCGACGTTCCGGCGTACCGGCCAGGACGACCGGATGCTGCCGCTGGTGCGTCGCCCGCTCGGTGACGAGCTGGCCGAGGAGCTGCGCCGGCTCGACGCCGACCAGGTGTACGCCGAGGCGTTGGGCGCGGCGGCCGGGCTGCCCGCCCTGGAGCAGCGGCCGGCCCAGCGGGTGCACGTCTGGAAGGACCCGGCCACCGCCCGGCGGGCCGAGGCGGGCGTGACCGCGCACTCCGGCACCAGCACGGCATCCTGACCGGTGCGCCGGTGGGCGGTCCGGCGGGGCCGCCCACCGGCCGGTCCGGTGCCGGCCCGCCCAGGACGGGCGGGCCGGCACGACGAGATCCCTGGTGACATCGGCACCCGGCGGGGCCGACCGGTCCCGCCACGACGAGCAGGACCGCGTGGAGCGGTCGGGAAAGGCCAAGATGAGTGAGGCGAGTGTCGCCGTGCACGCCGACGCCGACCTGCTGGCGCAGGCGGTGGCGGCCCGGCTGGTGGTGAAGCTGCTTGACGCGCAGGCGGAGCGGGGTGCGGCGTCGATCGTGCTGACCGGCGGGCGGATCGCCGCGGCGGTGCACCGGGCGGTGGTCGCCCTGCCCGCCCACCATGCCGTCGACTGGTCCCGGGTGGATGTCTGGTGGGGCGACGAACGCTTCCTGCCGGCCGGGGATCCGGACCGCAACGAGACGCAGGCGCGGGCCGCGCTGCTGGACCTGGTGCCGCTGGACCCGGCCCGGGTGCACCCGATGCCGGCCACCGACGGCCCCACCGGCGACGACCCGGAGGCCGGTGCCGCCGCGTACGCCGAGGAGCTGGCCCGGGCGGCGCGGACAGGTCACGCCGCACTCCCCCACTTCGACGTGCTGATGCTGGGCGTCGGCGAGGACGGGCACGTGGCGTCGGTCTTCCCCGGGCACCCGGTGCGCCACGACACCCGGCCGGTCAGCGCGGTGCGGGGCAGCCCGAAGCCGCCGCCGGTACGGACCACCCTCACCCTGCCGACGATCAACACCGCCGAGGAGGTCTGGCTGGTCGCCAGCGGCGCCGACAAGGCGCAGGCGGTGGGGACGGCGTTGGCCGGGACCGGCCCGGAGCAGCTGCCGGCCGCCGGGGTGCAGGGCGTCTCGCGTACCCTCTGGCTGCTCGACCGGGCGGCGGCGGCCGACGTGCCGGCCCGGCTGCACACCCCGCGCTGAGCCCTGGCCCGGTCCTCCCGGACCGGGTCAGGTCGGGACGCTCACGCCGTCGCCGGGGCGGTCACTCCCGGCCGCGTCGACGGCGCAGCGCGGCCAGCGCCTCGGCCAGCAGCGCCTCCCCCTCCTCCGGGGTGCGCCGCTCCTTCACGTACGCCAGATGGGTCTTGTAGGGCTCGGGGCGGGTGCGTCCGGGCGGGTTCTGGGCGTCCAGACCGGCGGGCAGGCCGCAGCGCGGACAGTCCCAGACGGCCGGCTCCTCGGCGTCCACCGCCAACCGGATCTCTGTGGCGTGGTCGTTGCGGCACCAGTAGGTGACCGCGCGGCGGGGGGCCGGCTCGTACCGTTCGGTGGGGCGCTCCGGTGCCGACCCGATTCGTGAGCCACGGATGACGTTGCCACTGGGCACGGTTGCTCCTGTCGTCGGAGGGGACCACCGCCTGAGGCGGGCGGTGGGCGACGTGGCGGAGAAACAAAACTGCGCGCGGTCCGTGACGGACCGCGCGCAGATTGTATGACCTGATCGAGCCGCTCAGGACCCGCTGTTGAGCTGGAGCCGGAGCCAGAGGCCGAGCCCGACGATGCAGGCGAACCAGACGATGCTCACCAGGACGGTGTAGCGGTCCAGGTTCTTCTCGGCCACCGACGAGCCGGCCAGGCTGGAGCTGACCCCGCCGCCGAACATGCTCGACAGCCCGCCGCCCTTACCCCGGTGCAGCAGGATGAGCATGGTGAGCAGAACGCTCGTGATGACCAGCAACACGATCAACGTGTATGCGAACCAGATCGGCATGGCTGGGGTCAGTCCTCTCGTTACGATCCTCGCCCGGACAGATCGGGCACGGCGGCACCGACCGGCGGACGGGCGGAGTCAAGAATAGCGAGCGATCAGCGACCCGTGTGCTCCGGGAAGCGGCAGATCTTCGCGAACTCCTCGGCGTCCAGGCTGGCCCCGCCCACGAGCGCCCCGTCCACGTCCGGCTGGGACATGATCGACGCGACGTTTGACGACTTCACCGAGCCGCCGTAGAGGATCCGGACCTGGTCGGCGGTGCCCTGGTCGTAGGTCTCGACCAGCCGCTTGCGGACCTCCCCGCAGACCTCCTGGGCGTCCTCGGGGGTGGCCGTCTTGCCGGTGCCGATCGCCCAGACCGGCTCGTACGCCACCACGACCTTGGTGACCTGCTCGGCGGTGAGCCCCTTCAGGGCACCGTCGAGCTGGTCGCAGCAGTGCGGCACGTGCCGCAGCTGCTCGCGGATCTCCAGGCCCTCACCGATGCAGAGGATCGGGGTGAGCCCGTTGGCCAGCGCGGCGGCCACCTTGGCGTTGACGATCGCGTCGTCCTCGTAGTGGTACTGCCGCCGCTCCGAGTGCCCGACCGCCACGTACGTGCAGCCCAGCTTGGCCAGCATCGCCCCGGAGATGTCCCCGGTGTACGCGCCGGACTGGTACGGCGACAGGTCCTGCCCGCCGTAGCCGATGAGCAGCTTGTCGCCGTCCACAGCGGTCTGCACGGTGCGCAGATCGGTGAAGGGCGGCAGGACCACCGTCTCGACGGCGGTGAGCTGCTGCTCGGTGAGGCTCGCGGCCAGCTTCTGCACCAGCAGGTTGGCCTCGAGGTGGTTGAGGTTCATCTTCCAGTTGCCGGCCATCAACGGCCGGCGGGTGACACTCGCCATCAGTCCTCCAGGGCCGCGATGCCGGGGAGGGTCTTGCCCTCCAGGTATTCCAGGGAGGCGCCGCCGCCGGTCGAGATGTGCCCGAACGACGACTCGTCCAACCCGAGGGCCCGGACGGCCGCAGCGGAGTCACCGCCGCCGACGACGGTGAACGCGTCGGTCTTGGTGATCGCCTCGGCCACACCCCGGGTGCCGTTGGCGAACGCCGGCATCTCGAACACGCCCATCGGGCCGTTCCAGAAGACCGTCTTCGCCGGCGACAGCGCGGCGGTGAAGCCGGCCACCGTCTCCGGGCCGATGTCCAGGCCGAGCCGGTGGCTGGGGATGCCGTCGGCGGGCACCGTGTCGTGCGCGGCGTCCGGGGCGAAGGCGTCCGCGACCACCACGTCGACCGGGAGCAGGATCTTGCCGTCGGCACGGGCCAGAAGGTTGCCGCAGGTCTCGACCATCTCCTCCTCCAGCAGCGAGGTGCCCACCTCGTGGCCCTGGGCCTTGAGGAAGGTGAAGCACATACCGCCGCCGATGAGCAGCCGGTCGACCTTCGGCAGCAGCGCCTCGATCACCGCCAGCTTGTCGGAGACCTTGGAACCGCCGAGCACCACCACGTAGGGACGCTCCGGCTCGCCGGCCAGCCGACCCAGCACCTCGACCTCGCGCAGCACCAGCCGGCCGGCCACGTGCGGCAGCCGGGCCGGTACGTCGTGGACGCTGGCGTGCTTGCGGTGCACGGCGCCGAAGGCGTCGTCCACGTACGCCTCGCCGAACGCGGCGAGCTGGTCGGCGAAGGCTCCCCGCTCGGTGTCGTCCTTGCTGGTCTCCCCCTTGTTGAAGCGGAGGTTCTCCAGCAGGGCGACCTGACCGTCGGTCAGCGCGTCCACGGTGGTGCGGGCGGACTCGCCGACGGTGTCGGTGGCGAAGTGCACAGGCGCGTCGAGCAGCTCACCGAGCCGCCCGGCGACCGGGCGGAGGCTGTACTGCGGATCCGGGGCGCCCTTCGGACGGCCCAGGTGCGAGCAGACCACGACCCTCGCCCCGGCCTGCACGAGCGCGCCCAGGGTGGGCAGGACGGCCCGGATCCGGCCGTCGTCCGTGATGTCTCCGGTCTGCTTGTCGAGTGGGACGTTCAGGTCGGCGCGCACCAGCACGCGTCGACCCGACACCCCCTCGGCGAGCAGGTCGTCGAGGTTGCGGATGCTCACAGAGCTAACTCTCCGTTCGTGACTGCGGGGCTCGCAAGCTCACTCCTCGCACTCACAGCGAGGAACCCACCAGCTTGACCAGGTCGACCAGCCGGTTGGAGTAGCCCCACTCGTTGTCGTACCAGCCGACGACCTTGACCTGGTTGCCGATGACCTTGGTCAGCGGCGCGTCGAAGATGCACGACGCCGGGTCGGTGACGATGTCGGACGAGACGATCGGGTCCTCGTTGTAGACCAGGATGCCCTTGAGCGGGCCGTCCGCAGCGGCCTTGATAGCGGCGTTGACCTCGTCCACGGTGGTCTCCCGGCCGACCTCGACGGTCAGGTCGGTGGCCGAGCCGGTCGGGATCGGCACCCGCAGCGCGTAACCGTCCAGCTTGCCCTTGAGCACCGGCAGCACCAGCCCGATCGCCTTGGCGGCACCGGTCGAGGTGGGGACGATGTTCAGCGCGGCGGCGCGGGCCCGACGCAGGTCCTTGTGCGGCGCGTCCTGGAGGTTCTGGTCCTGCGTGTACGCGTGGATCGTGGTCATCAGGCCCTTCTCGATGCCGAAGGTGTCCTGGAGGACCTTCGCCATCGGGGCCAGGCAGTTCGTGGTGCACGACGCGTTCGAGATGATCGTGTGCTTGGCCGGGTCGTACTGGTCGTGGTTGACGCCCATGACGACCGTGACGTCCTCGTTCTTCGCCGGGGCGGAGATGATGACCTTCTTGGCCCCGCCGTCGACGTGCGCCTTGGCCTTGGTGCCGTCGGTGAAGAAACCGGTGGACTCGATGACGACGTCCACGCCGGCGTCGCCCCACGGCAGCTTCGACGGGTCCTTCTCGGCGAACGCCTTGATGGTCTTGCCACCGACGGTGATCTCGTCGGCGGTGGCCTTGACCTCGTGCGGCAGGCGACCGAGGATGCTGTCGTACTTGAGCAGGTGGGCGAGCGTCGCGTTGTCGGTCAGGTCGTTCACGGCGACGACCTCGATGTCGGCGCCGGACGCCAGCACGGCCCGGAAGAAGTTACGGCCGATGCGGCCGAAGCCGTTGATGCCAACCCGGATGGTCACAGGTCCCATCTCCTCGCGTTCTGGTCCGCCGACGTCAGAACCGGGCCGGCGGAGGTGTGTGCGCCGGCCGGTGAGCCGGCCGTTGACGATTCGTCTCGGCCACCCCGCCACGGTCTGGGAGGACCTGACCGCCCGAGGCGGTGTGCACGGCGAGGAGTGCCTGTGCCGGCCCCCTTGCCGTACCCGACGACCCTATCCGAGCGTGCCCCGCCACGATGCGGCGGGTGGTGACCCCGTCGGGTCGACGGCACGGCACGCCCCACCCACCCGACCCGTGACACGTCGCCCCGCCGGCTCGTGCTTCGCACTCGCCCGCGGGATGGCGGCCCACCGTCCTATCAGACCACGAGCATGTCCGGCGTGACTGCCGCTTCGGTATCCGGGATGCCCAGGTCACGGGCCCGTTTGTCGGCCAGCGCCAGCAGCCGGCGGATCCGCCCGGCGATGGCGTCCTTGGTCAACGGCGGATCGGCCAGCGCGCCAAGCTCCTCCAGCGACGCCTGCCGGTGCTCCAGCCGCAGCCGACCGGCCGAGGTGAGATGGTTCGGGGCGTCCTCGGCGAGGATCTCCAGGGCCCGGGTGACCCGGGCGGCGGCGGCCACCGCGGCCCGCGCCGAGCGGCGCAGGTTGGCGTCGTCGAAGTTCGCCAGCCGGTTGGCCGTGGCCCGCACCTCCCGGCGTACCCGACGCTCCTCCCAGGCCAGCACGCTGGAGTGCGCGCCCACCCGGGTGAGCAGCGCGGCGATCGCGTCACCGTCCTTGACCACCACCCGGTCCACCCCGCGTACCTCACGGTTCTTGGCGGTGATGCCGATCCGGCGGGCCGCGCCCACCAGGGCCAGCGCGGACTCCGGGCCGGGGCAGGTGATCTCCAGCGCGCTGGAGCGGCCCGGTTCGGTCAGCGAGCCGTGCGCCATGAACGCCCCCCGCCAGGCCGAGACCGCGCAGCAGACGTTCGCCGCCACCACGTGCGGCGGCAGGCCGCGTACCGGCCGGCCCCGGACGTCGAGCAGGCCGGTCTGCCGGGCCAGCGCCTCGCCGTCCTTGACCACCCGGACGATGAAGTGACTGCCTTTGCGCAGGCCACCCGAGGCGAGCACGTGGATCTCGCTGGGATAGCCGTACACCTCGGCGATCTCCCGACGCAGCCGGCGGGCCACCGCCCCGGTGTCCAGCTCGGCCTCCACCACCACCCGACCGGAGACGATGTGCAGCCCACCGGCGAAGCGCAGCAGCGCGGCCATCTCCGCCCGCCGGCAGCAGGGCTTGGGCACGTCGACCCGGCTCAGCTCGTCCTTGACCGCAGCCGTCATCGCCATTGTGCGCCCCCTCACGGACCGGTACCGGCGTGTCGCCGGTGATTACGTACGTGCTTAACGATCGGCGCCCAGGACAGGCACCAGTGCGGCAGCCAGGGCGGCCGGATCGTGACGGGACGTGCCGTCGTCGACGGCGACCGGGGCGAGGACCAACCGGGCACCAAGCGATTCTGCCGCACGCCCGACCGGTTCCGGGTCACCCACCGCCTTGGAGTCGGCCACCACGTAGTCCACGGTGAGCTGCGGAAGGTACCAACGCAGCGCGGCCAGGTGGTCGGCCACCGAGAGGCCCAGGGTCTCCTGCTCGGCGGCCAGGTTGAGGGTGACCAGCCGCCGGGCCGGGCTGGTCACGATCGCCTCGGCCAGCCCCGGCACCAGCAGGTGCGGCAGTACGCTGGTGTACCAGCTACCCGGGCCGAAGATCAGCCAGTCCGCGTCGCCCACGGCGGCCACCGCCTCCGCGCAGGCCACCGGGGTGTCCGGGGTCAGCCGCAGCGCCTCCACCGTGCCTGTGGTCACCGCCACCTGATGCTGGCCGCGCACGGTGCGTACCTCGTCGGGGTGGGCCGGGTCGACGCCGCGGACCCGGGCCTCGATGTCCACCGGCTGGGCCGACATCGGCAGCACCCGGCCGACCGCGCCGAGCATCGCCCCGGCGTGTGCCAGCGCGGCGACCGGGTCGCCGAGCTGCTCCATCAGGCCGCAGAGCACCAGGTTGCCCACCGCGTGCCCGGCCAGCCCGTCCCGGGTGTCCCCGGCGAACCGGTGCTGGAACAGCCCGGCGCTGCGTCGGGTGGCCGGATGGTCCCCGGCCAGCGCCACCAGGGCCTGCCGCAGGTCACCCGGGGGCAGGCCGCCGCGTTCGGCGCGCAGCCGGCCGCTGGAGCCACCGTCGTCGCCGACGGTGACCACCGCGGTGATGTCCAGGTCCAGTTCCCCGGCGCAGTGCCGCAGCGCCCGCAGCGAGGCCGACAGGCCGTGCCCCCCACCGAAGGCGACCACCGTCCTGGCCGTCATTCCCGCCCCAGGTCCCGGTGCTGCGCGTTGGCCGCCAACCCCGACTGGCGCAGCCGCTCGGCCAACTCCTCGGCGATGGCCACGCTGCGGTGCTTGCCGCCGGTGCAGCCGACGGCCACCGTCAGGTAACGCTTGCCCTCCCGCTCGAACCCGGCGGTGGTGGCGTTGACCAGGTCGGCGTACGAGGCGACGAAGGCGTCCGCGCCCTCCTGCCCCAGCACGTACGCGCTGACCGCCGCCTCCCGACCGGTGTGTTCCCGCAGCTCCGGCACCCAGTACGGATTCGGCAGGAAGCGGGCGTCGAGCACGAAATCGGCGTCCGGCGGCAGGCCGTACTTGAAGCCGAAGGAGAGCACGGTCAGCCGCAGCCGACGGGCGTCCTCCCCGCCGAACAGCTCCTCGACCCGGCGGCGGAGCTGGTTGACGTTGAGGTGGCTGGTGTCGATGATCACATCGGCCTGGTCCCGGGCCTCCTCCAGCAGGGCCCGCTCGACGGCGATGCCGTCGGCCAGCCGCCCCTCGCCCTGCAACGGGTGCGACCGGCGGACGCTCTCGAACCGCCTGATCAGCACCTCGTCGTCGGCGTCGACGAAGACCACCCGGGGCGAGAAACCCCGGTCCTTCAGCTCCCGGATCGCCCCGGCCAGGTCGGTGGAGAAGGCCCGCGACCGCACGTCCAGCACCATCGCGGTACGCCGGGCCGCGCCGCCGGCCTTGACCGCCAGCTCGGCCATGTCCAGCATCAGCGCCTGCGGCAGGTTGTCCACGACGTAGTAGCCGACGTTCTCCAGGGCGCGGGCCACCGTGCTGCGGCCACCACCGGACAGGCCGGTGACCACCACCAGCGTGGTCTCCGACTCGGCCGTGCCCTCGACGTGCCCGCCGACTGTCCGCGCCTCGCTCATCCCACCGCTCCCGATTCCGTGGCGGCGAGCCCCGATGGGTCCCGTGCCGCACAGGGTCAGTCGACGACTCTATCCCGGTCGGCGACGTCGATCCCCGCACGCCCGGCGGCGGGTCGCCCGACGGGTGCGGCCCGGCGGTCGACCGGCACCCGGGCGTTGTTCCGCGCAGACTGGTATGCCTGTCCGGCATATTTATGCCGGACAGGCATACCAGTCTCCGAGAGAAGTGCCGCCGCTCGAAGGCGACAGGGTCACGACCGTCAGCGGCGGTTGCGCAGCGCCTTGACCCGGTCACGACCGAGCACGCCGAGGTAGTCCCCCGGCTCGTCGAGGCAGGAGTCGACCTCGGCCGCCCCGATGACCTCCGCCAGTCGGGCGGCCAGTTGGTCGGGGTCCGGCCGCACCTGCTCACAGAGCTGGACGTGGACCGCCCGCAACGCGCCGCCGATCTCGGCCGGCTCCTCCTCGTACGTCTCCCAGGCGTCCCAGAGGTAGCCCGCGAGCCCGTCCCAGGCGCGGGCGGCCCGCTCGACCAGCACCAGCGTCTCCTGGGTCGGCGGCCGTTGGGCGAGCACCTCGACCTCCTCGACGATGGCCCGGCCGGCCTTCTCCACGTCGTGCAGGTCCCACCGGTCGCCGCTGGTCGCCTCGCGGGCCAGGCTGTCGATCGTCCGCCGGATGTCGTCCAACTCGGCGGCGGTGAGGGGCGCGAGCTGGCCGGCGTGCGCCCGCAACCTGTGCTCCAGCACGCGATCCGTGGCGGCCCACTCGGCGACCAGCGCGGCCAGCCGGCGGGCGGGGATGCCGCGCGCGAGTTCGACCAGCTCGGTGAGCCTGGGATCGACTTCCACGGCCGACGGCGGGGTGGCCGCCGAGGACCACGAGAATCCGTCTTCCAGGGCAGCGGCGGTGAGGGCCACCGCGTACCCGCACACCTCCGCACCGGCTGGGCAGTCGCACTCGACGGTGAAGCCGTCCGCCGTCACCCCCACCCAGACCTCGTACGGCGGTTGCCCGGTTTCCCGGATCACGCAGGAGGCTCCCCCGCCGACCGCCACGATCTCCGTCGGCTGACCGGCTGCCCGGAGCTTGTCCGCTTCCGCGCAGGCCACAGACCCGGCCTCGTCCCGGAGCGCTTCGATGTCGATGCGTACCGCCATCCGGCCATCTAACCGGGTATGGGTGACGCCGCCGGCATCAGGGCGGGGGCTGCCCGGCGAACGGGTCAGCCGTGCAGGCCCCGCCGCAGACCGACGGCTGCTGTTCCGGGCCGATGCCTGGAACCACGTCGAGCCGGTCTTCTGCGGCCGGATCGGCCCCGACGGCGAGGTCCGCATGGACGTCACCGGTCACCCCGGCTTCCACAGCGCGGCCGGCCTCGGCGGACCCTGCTGGGGCGAGGGGGACAGCTCCGGGTGACGGTGCCGGGCAACGGGTGGCTCCGGCGAGGGGACGACTCAGGGCGACGGGTGAGGCTGCGGGGCGGGCGGGACGGGTCCAGGGGGCGTCGTGGACGGCGTTGTCGGGGCGGGCTCGTAGACTCCCCGGATGGCCTCCCCCACCGAGCTGCGCGCCTCCGACGCCCTCGACGTGCTCCGCCGGGTCTTCGGCTACGACGCCTTCCGGGGCTTCCAGCAGGAGATCATCGAGCACGTGGTGGCCGGCGGGGACGCCCTGGTGCTGATGCCCACCGGTGGCGGCAAGTCGCTGTGTTACCAGGTCCCGGCCCTGGTCCGGGACGGCGTCGCGGTGGTCGTCTCCCCGCTGATCGCCCTCATGCAGGACCAGGTCGACGCGCTGACCGCGGTCGGCGTACGCGCGGGCTTCCTCAACTCGACGCAGGACTACGCCGCCCGGCGCACGGTCGAGCAGGCGTTCGTCGCCGGTGAGCTTGACCTGCTCTACCTGGCCCCCGAGGCGCTGGGCACCCGGGGCGTGCAGCAACTGCTCGACCGGGGCCGCATCGGTCTGTTCGCCATCGACGAGGCGCACTGCGTGTCCCAGTGGGGGCACGACTTCCGCCCCGACTACCTGGCCCTGTCGATGCTGCACGAGCGGTGGCCGGCGGTGCCCCGGATCGCGTTGACCGCGACCGCCACCAGCGCCACCCGGGCCGAGATCGCCACCCGGCTCCAGCTCACCGAGGCGAAGCACTTCGTGGCCAGCTTCGACCGGCCCAACATCCAGTACCGGATCGTGCCCAAGAAGGAGCCCCGCAAGCAGCTGCTGGCCCTGCTGCGCGACGAGCACCCGGGCGACGCCGGCATCGTCTACTGCCTGTCCCGGGCCTCGGTGGACAAGACGGCCGAGTTCCTGGTCGCCAACGGGGTCGCCGCGCTGCCCTACCACGCCGGCCTGGACTCGGGCACCCGCGCCGCCAACCAGCAGCGTTTCCTGCGGGAGGACGGCCTGGTCATGGTCGCCACGATCGCCTTCGGGATGGGCATCGACAAGCCGGACGTCCGCTTCGTGGCCCACCTCGACCTGCCCAAGTCGGTCGAGGGCTACTACCAGGAGACCGGGCGGGCCGGCCGGGACGGGCTGCCGTCGACGGCGTGGCTCGCCTACGGCCTCCAGGACGTGGTGCAGCAGCGCAAGATGATCGAGACGTCCGACGGCGACCTGGCCCACCGGCGTAACCTCGCCACCCACCTGGACGCCATGCTGGCGCTCTGCGAGACGGTCCGCTGCCGCCGGGTGCAACTGCTCGAATACTTCGGCCAGCCCGGCACGGCCGACTGCGGCAACTGCGACACCTGCCTGACCCCGCCGGAGACCTGGGACGGCACGGTGGCCGCGCAGAAGCTGCTCTCCACCGTCTACCGGCTCGACCGGGAACGCAACCAGCGCTTCGGCGCGGGGCACTGCGTGGACATCCTGATCGGCAAGCAGAACGACAAGATCAGCCAGTACGGCCACGACGCGCTGAGCACCTTCGGCATCGGCACCGAGCTACGCGAGGCGGAGTGGCGCGGGGTGGTCCGGCAGCTGCTCGCCGAGGGGCTGTTGGCGGTCGAGGGCGACTACGGCACGCTGGCGCTCACCGAGGCCAGCGCGGAGGTGCTGGCCCGCCGCCGCACGGTCACCATGCGCCGGGAGCCGGAGAAGGTGGCCTCGACCCGGTCGGCGAAGCCACGCGGCGCAGCCACCGTGGTCGCGGAACTCTCCCCGGCGGCCGGGTCGCTGTTCGAGCGGCTGCGCGCCTGGCGGGGGGCCACCGCCAAGGAACAGGGCGTGCCAGCGTACGTGATCTTCCACGACGCGACGTTGCGGCAGATCGCCACCGACGCCCCCGCCTCGTTGGCCGAGCTGTCCCGGATCAGCGGCGTCGGCGAGAACAAGCTGGCCAAGTACGGCGAGTCCATCCTCACCGTCCTCGCCGACCAACCCTGACCGCACCGCTCCCACCCGATAGAACGGATCGAGCTCCCTGCCCCGGCCGATCCGGCGAGCGGGCGGGATCAGTCGGCCGTGGCGGGAGCGGGGGTGCCGTCGAGGGCGGCGAGGATCGCCTCGGCGGTGCGCCGGCCCACCCCGGGCACCTCGGTGATCTCCTCCACCGTGGCGGCGGAGAGCCGTTTGAGCGAGCCGAAATGCCGCAGCAGCGCCTTGCGGCGGACCTCACCCAACCCGGGGACGGTGTCCAGGGCCGATTCGGTCATCCGCTTGGAGCGGCGCTGCCGGTGGAAGGTGATGGCGAACCGGTGCGCCTCGTCCCGGACCCGTTGCAGCAGGTAGAGCCCCTCGGAGGTGCGCGGCAGGATGACCGGGTATTCGTCGTCGGGGAGCCAGACCTCCTCCAGCCGCTTGGCCAGCCCGCACAGCGCCACGTCGTCGATACCCAGCTCGGCCAGCGCCTGGGCCGCCGCCGCCACCTGCGGGGCACCGCCGTCGACCACCACCAACTGCGGCGGGTAGGCGAACTTCCGGGGCCGGCCGGTGGTCGGGTCGATGCCGGGACGGTCGGGGTCGGCGGCGGTCTCCTCACCCAGCTCACCGGTCTCGGCGCGGGCGTCGAGGTAGCGGGCGAAACGGCGACGCAGCACCTCGGACATCGCCGACAGGTCGTCGGTGGCCCCCCGGACGATGAACCGGCGGTATTCGCTCTTGCGCGGCAATCCGTCCTCGAAGACGACCATGCTGGCCACCACGTCGGTGCCCTGGATCTGGGAGATGTCGAAGCACTCGATACGCAGCGGTGAGGTGCGCATGTCGAGCGCCTCGCTGATCTCGTCGAGCGCCTTGCCGCGGGTGGTGAGGTCGCCGGCCCGCTTGAGCTTGTGTCGGGCCAGGGAGTCCTTGGCGTTGCGGCCCACCGTCTCCAGCAGGGTCCTCTTGTCACCGCGCTGGGGCACCCGCAGCGACACCCGGCTGCCCCGGCGGGCGCTGAGCCAGTCGGCGAGCGCCTCGGCGTCGCCCGGCAGCTCGGGGACCAGCAGCTCCCGGGGGACGTCCGCCTCGCCCTGCTCGCCGCCGTAGACCTGGGTACAGAAGTGGTGCACCAGGTCGCCGGTGGTCAGCTCCTCGGTCTTCTCCACCACCCAGCCACGCTGGCCGCGTACCCGGCCGTCGCGGACGTGGAAGACCTGCACGGCGGCTTCCAGCGGATCGTCGGCGAAGGCGACCACGTCGGCGTCGGTGCCGTCGCCGAGCACCACTGTCTGCTTCTCCATGGCCCGGCGCAGGGCGGCCACATCGTCGCGCAGCCGGGCCGCGCGCTCGAACTCCAACTGCTCGCTGGCCTCGGTCATCTCGCGTTCGAGGCGGCGCACCATGCTGTCGGTGCGGCCGGCCATGAACTCGCAGAAGTTGTCGACGATCGCCCGGTGCGCGTCGGCGGAGACGGTGCCCACACAGGGCGCGGAGCACTTGCCGATGTAGCCGAGCAGGCACGGGCGGCCCACCTGGCCGGCCCGCTTGAACACCCCGGCGGAGCAGGTGCGCGCCGGGAAGACCCGCAGCAGCAGGTCGAGCGTCTCGCGGATCGCCCAGGCGTGCGAGTACGGCCCGAAGTACCGCACGCCCTTACGCTTCGCGCCCCGCATGACCTGCAACCGCGGGTATTCCTCGTCCAGCGTGACCGCCAGGTACGGGTACGACTTGTCGTCGCGGTACCGGACGTTGAACCGGGGGTCGTACTGCTTGATCCAGGTGAACTCCTGCTGCAGGGCCTCGACCTCGGTGGCGACTGTCATCCAGTCGACCGACTCGGCGGTGGTGACCATCTGCCGGGTCCGCTCGTGCAGACCCAGCAGATCGCCGAAGTAGGAGTTGAGCCTGCTGCGCAGGTTCTTCGCCTTGCCGACGTAGATCACCCGGCCGGTGCCGTCACGGAACCGGTAGACCCCGGGGGACTCGGGGATCGTGCCGGACGCGGGACGGTAGGTCGAGGGATCAGCCACGGCACCGAGACTATCCGTTGCCCCCGACACTCCAGATCACGCCGAGCTGGTCGACCTCGGTGCCGCTGCGGCCGAAGAAGCCGGCCAGCCGACCACCCGGGGGCGCGGTGAAGGTGACCGCCGCAGAGGTGGGCGTACCGGTGGCGAGGGTGCGGCCCTGGTCGGTGCCGAGCCGGGCCGAGAAGATCCGGGTCCGGCCGTCCTTCTGGCCCTGGGTCAGGGTGACCTGGGTGATCCGCTCGCCGGGGGCCAGGGTGAGGCTGGTCTCGGTCCCGCCGGTGCCGCCGTGGCGCAGCTGGCCGCCGTCGGCGAGGTCGACCCCGACGGCGTCGAGCCGGGAGCCACCGCGCAGGGTGACCCGGGTGACCGCCGGGCCGACCCGGTCGGCGTCGGTGAACGGGTCACCGTGCGGGCCGCCCCAGGTGTCGCTGGCCCGCAGGTCGGGGGCGAGGGTCCAGTCGAACCAGGCGGCGTGCGGGTAGTGGTCCGACAGCGGCCCGCCGGTCGGGGTGAGGAACCGGGCGTGCTCGTTGTGGTAGCGGTTCAGGGTGAGGTTCACCAGCTTGTTGCTCCGGTAGAGGATCTTGTCGACCACCTCGCAGCTGTCCGTCACGTTGGCCGGGTCGCAGACCAGCGCCGGGTCACCGGCGGCCGGCGGCTGGCCGCCCCGCTCCTGCTGCACCCAGACGTCGGTGAGGCCGTTGGCCGCCACCAGGTCGCGGATGTTGTCGCCGGTACGGGTGTAGCGGACGTTCAGGTCCCCCATCAGCACCACCGCGTTGCCCGCCGAGTTGGCCGTGACGTACGCGGAGAGCTGGCTCAGGTTGGCCCGCCGGGCGGCCAGGTCGGCGTCGGTGCTGCCGGCGTTCGGGTGGGCGTTGTAGAAGTCGACGAAGACGCCCTCGGCCAGCCGGATGCGGCTGGCGGTGAAGCCCTTCGGGGTGAGGCAGTCGGTGCCGTTGCAGGAGTTCCACTTCACCCGGGCGAAGTCGCTGTACTGATAGTTCGACAACGTGTTGAGGCCGCTGCCGAACGGCACGCCCCCGCTGGTCGGGGTCCGGTACGGGTGCTGGTCGGTGGCGTACAGGTCGGCGTGGTAGTTGAAGTCCTCCTGGACGTGCACGATGTCGTACCCGCCGAGCCGTTCGCCGATCGGCCGGGTGTTCGTCGCCGGGTCGCCGCTGGAGATGATGTCCGGCAGACCGGCCACGTTGTAGGTGAGCACGGAGAACGCCCCCGACGTCGGAGCGGCGGTGCCGGCAGCGGTGCCAGCGGCAGGGGCAGGGGCCGCGGACGCGGCGGCCGGCCCGGACGGGGTGAGCACGGCCGCGAGCAGCGTCGCGGACGCGAGCAGACGGACGACCTTCATCGACTGTCCAATCTGGAGAGGCAGGCCCGACGGGCTGACGCCGGGCGGACGCGGAATCGAAAGCTATCCACCCGCGCCGACCGGTTCGATACTCCCGGGCAACGATCCGGCAGCCGCGCGATGGACGTCTTCCGATATCGACGAACGGAGATTACCATCCGGTAACCGAATGTTATTCACGTAAAGATCCCCATCCTCATCGGAGGATCACCATGCCCCGTCCCCGCCCCACCCGCCGCCTGCTCGCCGGTGGCACCGCCGCCGTCGCGGTCGCCGCGCTGCTGGTCGCCACCCCCACCCCACCCGCCACCGCCGCGCCCGCCGCCGTCACCACCAGCGGGTACGCGGCCAACGACAACTGCCTCGGCGAGTGCGGCGACATCCTGCCGCCCGGCCAGAACGGCAACGCCACACTGGTCGAGGTGCTCGGCAACCAGACCCTCGGCACCCTCCCCCGGCACTCCGCCGACCAACTCGGCCGGTACGCCGACCTGGTCTACGGCTACGCCGGGCTGCGCGAGGAGCAGATCGGCTCGTTCTTCGACGACGCGTCCTTCGGTGTCCCGCAGGGGCAGGTCGAACGCGACTACTCGCCCCGCGCCGACGTGCGCATCCTGCGGGACAAGGCGACCGGCGTCCCGCACGTCACCGGCAGCACCCGGGGCGGCACCATGTACGGCGCGGGGTACGCAGGGGCCGAGGACCGGCTGTTCACCATGGACCTGCTGCGGCACGTCGGCCGGGGCACCCTCACCTCGTTCGCCGGGGGCGCACCCGGGAACCGGGCGCTGGAGCAGAGCGTCTGGCGCAACTCGCCGTACACCGAGGCGGACCTCCAGACGCAGATCGAGGCGCTGCGCGACAAGGGGCCGCGCGGCCAGCAGCTCTACGCCGACGTGCAGGAGTACATCGCCGGCATCAACGCCTACATCGGTGTCTGCATGGCCAACCGCAACTGCCCCGGCGAGTACGTGCTCACCGGCCACCTCGACGCGGTCACCAACGCCGGTGGCCCGGAGCCGTTCCAGCTCACCGACCTGATCGCCATCGCCGGCGTGGTCGGCGGGCTGTTCGGCGGCGGGGGCGGCACCGAGATGCAGTCCGCGCTGGTCCGGATCGCCGCCCGCGCCAAGTACGGGGCCACCGAGGGCGACAAGGTGTGGACGGGGTTCCGCAACCAGAACGACCCGGAGACCGTGCTGACCCTGCACGACGGGCAGAGCTTCCCGTACGGCGACGCCTCCCCGGACGCGGCCAGCGTGGTGCTGCCCGACGCCGGCTCGGCCCGGGTCGAGCCGATCTTCACCGACCCGACGGGTTCCGCCGGCACCGCCGCCGCCCACACCGGCGCGGCCCGTACCGCCGGTGCCGCCAAGGGCGGCACCACGAGCGCGGCCGGTGAGTTGGCCGCCGCGTTGTCCGGATTGACCATCAGCCCGGCGCACCGGGGCATGTCCAACGCGGCGGTGGTCTCCGCCGCGAACTCCGCGACCGGGCACCCGGTGGCGGTCTTCGGCCCGCAGACCGGCTACTTCTCGCCGCAGCTGCTGATGGTGCAGGAGTTGCAGGGGCCGGGCATCAGCGCCCGGGGGGCCGCGTTCGCCGGCCTCAACCTCTACGTGCTGCTCGGCCGGGGCCAGGACTACGCGTGGAGCGCCACCTCGTCGATCCACGACATCACCGACACCTACGCGGTGCCGCTGTGCACCACCGACGGCAGCGCCCCCACCCTGGCCGCCGACCACTACCTCTACCGGGGTCAGTGCCTGGCCATGGAGCAGCTCGCGCACGTCAACAAGTGGACCCCGACCCTCGCCGACGGCACCGCCAAGGGGTCGTACAAACTGGTCGCCTGGCGGACCAAGCTCGGCCTGGTGTCGTGGCGGGGCACGGTGGGCGGCCGGCCGCACGCCTTCACCCAGCTGCGCTCCACCTACCGGCACGAGGCCGACTCGGCGATCGGCTTCCAGATGTTCAACGACCCGGCGCAGATGGGCTCGGCGGACGCCTTCGTCGCCTCGGCCGACAACGTCGAGTACGCGTTCAACTGGTTCTACGTCAACTCCACCGAGTCGGCGTACTACAACTCCGGGCTGAACCCGGTGCGCGCCGTCGGGTCCAACCCGAACCTGCCGATGAAGGCCGAACCGGCCTACGAGTGGCAGGGCTTCGACCCGGCGACGAACACCGCCGACTACGCCCCGCTGGCCGCCCACCCCCGCTCGGTGAACCAGAACTACTACATCAGCTGGAACAACAAGCAGGCCAAGGACTTCGGCGGCGCGGACGGCAACTACAGCTTCGGCGCGGTGCACCGGGCCGACCTGCTGGACCGCCCGCTCAAGGCGGCCCTGGCCGCCGGCCGGAAGTTCGACCGGGGCTCGCTGACCGCGCTGGTCGAGCAGGCCGGCCTGACCGACCTGCGCGGGGCCGAGGTGCTCGACGAGCTGATCCGGGTACTGGAGAGCCAGCCCGTCACCGACACCGCGTCGGCCGCCGAGATCAGCCGGCTCAAGGCGTGGCGGCAGGACGGCGCACTGCGGGTGGAGACCGCCAAGGGGTCGAAGGTCTACCGGCACGCCGAGGCGATCCGCACCTTCGACGCATGGTGGCCGCTGCTGGTCCGGGGGATGTTCCGCGACCCGCTCGGCCCGGACCTCTACCAGTCGCTGATCAACGCGATCCAGGTCAACGAGTCCCCCTCCGGGCACCAGCAGGGCGACGTGTCCAACCTGCCCAGCTCGGCCAACGAGGCCCAGGCGCACAAGGGCTCGTCCTTCCAGTACGGCTGGTGGGGGTATGTCGACAAGGACCTGCGCGCGGTGCTCGGCGATCCGGTGCGCGGCGGGCCGGGCCGGGGTTTCTGCGGCGGCGGGAGCCTCACCGGCTGCCGGCAGGTGCTGCTTGACACGTTACGCGCGGCGGCAGCCACCCCGGCCGCCCAGGTCTACCCCGGCGACGCGAGCTGCACCGCAGGTGACCAGTGGTGCGCGGACGCGATCATCCAGTCGCCGCTGGGCGGGATCAAGCACGCCACCATCGCCTGGCAGAACCGGCCCACCTTCCAGCAGGTGGTCTCGTTCCCGTCCCGGCGGGGCGACGACCTGACCAACCTGGCCGCCGGCCAGCCGGTCACCGCGTCCGGCAGCGAGCTGTTCTTCGGGCCGGGCAAGGCCGTCGACTCGGACCTCGGCACCCGCTGGGCGAGCAGTTGGGCCGACGACCAGTGGCTCACCGTCGACCTCGGGTCGGCCCGCCAGGTGGGTCGGGTGACGTTGGCCTGGGAGTCTGCGTATGCCCGGTCGTACCGGATCGAGGTGTCCAGCGACGGGTCGAACTGGCGTACGGCCTGGTCGACCACGGCCGGCGACGGCGGCACCGACGTGGTCGCCTTCCCCACCGAGACCGCCCGGTACGTCCGGATGCACGGCGTGACCCGGGCCACCTCGTACGGCTACTCGCTCTGGGAGCTGGCGGTGTACGCGCACTGAGCCCGACGGGACCGGCCGGCGCGGAGGGCGTCCTCCGCGCCGGCCGGCGTCGGTCAGGCCAGCGAGATCTGGTCGCCCACGACCTTGATCTCCTTGGCGGCGAGCGGGGTGGTCGCCGGCCCGCTCTTCGCCGCCCCGTCGGTGATGGCGAACGTGCTGTTGTGGCAGGTGCAGTTGATCGTCCCGCCGTCGACGTTCGACACCGGGCAGCCCTGGTGGGTGCAGATCGGGTCGAACGCCTTGAACTGCCCCGCGGTCGGCTGGGTGATCACCACCCCCTGTGCGGCGAAGACCTGACCACCGCCGACCGGGATGTCGCCGGTCTTGGCGATCGGGGTGCCCGGCCCGCCACCGGTGGTGGCCGCCGGGGCACCGCTGGCCGGGGCGGCTGGCCCGTCGTCGGAATCGTCACCGCCGCAGGCGGTCAGGAGGACCGACGCCCCCACCGCGCCGGCCCCGGCCAGCAGGGCGCGTCGGGTCTGCGTACCGGCCCCGGTCACCGCCTGATCGTCGTTCATCTCCGGCCTTTCTCTCGGCTGCCGCAGCGAAAGTCGTCGACCTTCGCAGCCCTGCTGGACACACGCACGGCGGTGCCCGACGGTTCGCCCCGGCCCGCCACCAACGCATTCGGACGGCTGACCATATCGGACGGTCGCGCGCCGCGAGGGTCGGGAAGCCGACCGGGGACCGGCGCGTACCGTCGGCTCAGCGCGCCCCGGCCGGCACCTTGCGGGTACGCGCCTTCGGCGTGGTGCCGTTGGCCCTGGCCGCCCGGGTGACCGCCGCCTTCGCTCCCCGGGGCTCCCCGTCGAGCTTGAGCATCGGCCGCAGGAACTGGCCGGTGTGGCTCTCGGCGACCTCGGCGACCTCCTCCGGGGTGCCGGTGGCGAGCACCATGCCGCCCCGGTGACCGCCCTCCGGACCCATGTCGATCAGCCAGTCGGCCGTCTTGATCACGTCGAGGTTGTGCTCGATGGTGATCACCGTGTTGCCCTTGTCGACCAGGCCCTCCAGCACCATCAGCAGCTTGCGGATGTCCTCGAAGTGCAGGCCGGTGGTGGGCTCGTCGAGCACGTAGACCGTCCGGCCGGTGGAGCGCTTCTGCAGCTCGGAGGCGAGCTTGACCCGCTGTGCCTCGCCGCCGGAGAGCGTCGGCGCCGGCTGGCCCAGCCGCACGTAGCCCAGGCCCACGTCGTTGAGCGTCCGCAGGTGCCGGTGGATGGCCGGGATGGCGGAGAAGAACTCGGCCGCCTCCTCGATCGGCATCTCCAGCACGTCGGAGACGGTCCTGCCCTTGTAGTGCACCTCCAGGGTCTCCCGGTTGTACCGGGCGCCCTTGCAGACCTCGCACGGGACGTAGACGTCCGGCAGGAAGTTCATCTCGATCTTGATGGTGCCGTCGCCGGAGCACGCCTCGCAGCGGCCACCCTTGACGTTGAACGAGAACCGGCCCGGCCCGTACCCCCGGACCTTCGCCTCGGTGGTCTCGGCGAACAGCTTGCGGACGTGGTCCCAGACCCCGGTGTAGGTGGCCGGGTTGGAGCGCGGCGTCCGGCCGATCGGCGACTGGTCGACGCCCACCACCTTGTCGACGTGCTCCAGCCCGGAGACCCGGGTGTGCCGGCCCGGCACCAGCCGGGCGCCGTTGATCTGGTTGGCCAGCACCGCGTAGAGGATGTCGTTGACCAGGGTCGACTTGCCCGAGCCGGAGACCCCGGTGACCGCGATCAGCTGGCCCAGCGGGAACGGCACGGTCAGGTTGCGCAGGTTGTGCTCACGCGCCCCGTGCACCACCAGCTCCCGCTCCGGCGTCTGCGGCCGGCGGCTCTGCGGCGTCGGGATCTCCCGCCGGCCCGACAGGTACGCACCGGTCACCGACTCGGGGTTGTCGAGCAGCGCCGGCACCGACCCGCTGTGCACGATCCGGCCGCCGTGCTCGCCCGCGCCGGGCCCGATGTCGACGATCCAGTCGGCGACCCGGATGGTGTCCTCGTCGTGCTCGACCACGATCAGCGTGTTGCCCAGGCCGCGCAGCCGCAGCAGGGTCTCGATCAGCCGGTGGTTGTCCCGCTGGTGCAGGCCGATCGACGGCTCGTCGAGCACGTAGAGCACGCCGACCAGGCCGGAGCCGATCTGGGTGGCCAGCCGGATGCGCTGCGCCTCGCCACCGGACAGGGTGCCGGCCGCCCGGTCCAGGGAGAGGTAGTCCAGGCCGACGTCGAGCAGGAACTTCAGCCGGGCGTTGATCTCCTTGAGCACCCGCTCGGCGATCATCTTCTGCCGGTCGGTCAATTCGATGCCGGCGAGCAGCTCGGCCGCCTCACCCACCGACAGGTTGCACACCTCGGCGATGCTCTTGCCGGCCAGGGTGACCGCCAGCACCTCGGGCTTGAGCCGGGTGCCGCCGCAGGCCGCGCAGGGCACGTCGCGCATGTAGCCCTCGTACTTGTCCCGCGACCACTCGCTCTCGGTGTCGGTGTGCCGACGCTCGATCCACTGCACCACGCCCTCGAAGCCGGTGTAGTAGGACCGCTCCCGACCGAACTTGTTGCGGTAGCGCACGTGCACCTGGTCGTCGGAGCCGTGCAGGATCGTCTTCTGCGCCCGCGCCGGCAGCGCCCGCCACGGGGTGTCGACGTCGAAGTGCTGGCTCTCGCCGAGCGCCTCCAGCAGCCGCAGGAAGTACTCCAGGTTGTGCCCGGTGGCCCAGGGTTGCAGCGCGCCCTCGCGCAGGGTGCGCTCCGGGTCGGGGACGACCAGCTCCGGGTCGACCTCCTTCTTGGTGCCCAGGCCGGTGCACTCCGGGCAGGCCCCGTAGGGCGCGTTGAACGAGAAGACCCGGGGTTCCAGGTCCTCGATCGCCAACGGGTGGTCGTTCGGGCAGGCCAGATGCTCGGAGTAGCGGCGCTCCCGGGCCGGGTCGTTCTCGGCCAGGTCGACGAAGTCGAGCAGCACCAGGCCGTCGGAGAGGCCGAGTGCGGCCTCCACCGAGTCGGTGAGCCGCTGCTTGGCGCTCGACTTGACGCTGAGCCGGTCGATCACCACCTCGATGGTGTGCTTCTCCTGCTTCTTGAGCTTCGGGGGCTCGGTCAGCGGGTGCACCACCCCGTCGACCCGGGCCCGGGCGTAGCCCTTGGCCTGGAGTTCGGCGAAGAGGTCGACGTACTCGCCCTTGCGGCCCCGGACCACCGGGGCGAGCACCATGAACCTGGTCCCCTCGGCCATCGCCAGGACCCGGTCGACGATCTGCTGCGGGCTCTGCTTGGAGATCCGCTCGCCGCAGACCGGGCAGTGCGGTTCGCCGATGCGGGCGAAGAGCAGCCGCAGGTAGTCGTAGACCTCGGTGATGGTGCCGACGGTGGAGCGCGGGTTGCGCGAGGTCGACTTCTGGTCGATGGAGACGGCTGGGCTCAGCCCCTCGATGAAGTCGACGTCCGGCTTGTCCATCTGGCCGAGGAACTGCCTGGCGTACGACGACAGCGACTCCACGTAGCGGCGCTGCCCCTCGGCGAAGATGGTGTCGAAGGCCAGGCTCGACTTGCCGGAGCCGGAGAGCCCGGTGAAGACGATGAGCGCGTCCCGGGGCAGGTCGAGACTGACGTCACGCAGGTTGTGCTCGCGCGCGCCACGGATGATCAGACGGTCGGCCACGGTACGTGTGCTCCCGAAAGAAGAATGTGAGGCGGATCTGTCCGCTCCGAGTGGGATCTGAGCGGTTTTACGGGCGCAGAAGGAACGCCTCGGCAACTCTAGCCCCGGGGTACGACAACTTCCCTCACGCGCACATTCCCCCAGCTCACACCGGTCGGGTCGACCCGCCGTCCGACCCGACCCACCCCGCGCCCGGCCCCGGCCCCGGGCAGCCCGGGTTACCCGCCGTCCGGCCCGACCCGGTCGGCGGCCCGTGTCGGGCCGGTCAGAATCCGCCCGGCAGCGGCGGCGTCGCCGGACGGGCCGGTCGCCGACGGCCACCCCGACGGCCACCCCGCCGCTCGGCGGCCAGCCGGCTCTGCCGACGACCGCTCTCGTACGCCACCTCGCGCTGGAGACGACGCCAACTCTCCCAGCGCCGGGCCGGCAGCTCCCCGCTCTCCAACGCCTCCCGCACCGCGCAGGCCGGCTCGGCGGTGTGCCCGCAGTCGGCGTACCGGCAGCCGGTGGCCAACTCGACGATGTCGGTGAACGCCCGGTCCAGCCCGGCGTGCCCGTCGAGCAGGCCGACCGCCCGGACCCCGGGGGTGTCCAGCACCGCGCCGCCGCCGGGCACCGGGACCAGTGCCCGCCAGGTGGTGGTGTGCCGGCCCTTGCCGTCGACGCGTCGGATCGCCTGGGTCGCCATGACGTCCGCCCCGACCAGGGCGTTGACCAGGCTCGACTTGCCCGCACCGGAGGGGCCGAGCAGGGCCAGCGTACGACCCGGCGCGACAAGTGGACGCAGCGGTTCCAGGCCGGTTCCCCGCTCGGCGCTGACCGGCAGCACCGGCACCCCAGGGGCCACCGCGGCGAGTTGCCGGGCCACCGCCTGCGGATCGGCGGCCAGGTCGACCTTGGTGAGTACCACCAGCGGCTCGGCCCCCGACTCGTGGGCCAACGCGAGCAGCCGTTCGATCCGGGCGGTGTCCGGCTCCGGGTGCACCGGTTCGACCACCGCCGCGGTGTCGAGGTTGGCGGCGAGCACCTGCCCGCTGGCGTCCTTGCCGGCGGTCCGGCGGATCAGCGCGGTACGCCGGGGCAGCACCGCGTCGACGGTCACCGGGCCGTCCGGCCAGCTGGCCAGCAGCACCCAGTCGCCGGCGCACGGCAACGCGGTCAGGTCACGGGCGGCGGCGGCCAGCACCGCCGGGCCCAGGCTGGCCCGGACCGGTCCGTCCGCGCCGAGCACGGTGCACGCCCCCCGGTCGACCCGGGTCACCCGGCCGGGCCGGCGGTCCGGACGCCGCCGCGCGTACGCCGCCCGCTCGGCGTCCAGGCCGAGGGCTGTCAGATCGATGGTCATGTCATCCTCATCGGGGTCGGAGCTGGTCATGGCGCAACACGCGTACTGCGACCGGCATGATCACCACCCCCGTCCGTCGTCCCGGTACCGCGTCCAGGCCGACGGTAGGCCGCGCACCGACGCGCCGAAAGCGAATTCCCCGGCGGCGCAACGCTCCCGGGACCGCTAGGGTCGTGGCGTGACCACGGATCCATTGCTGTTGACAGGTGAGGTGGACGACGCGACCGACCGGCTGCTGCACACCGCGGCCGGGTTCGACGCGGCGGCCGTCGCGGCCCCCTGCCTGCTGCCCGGCTGGACCCGCGGCCACGTGCTGACCCACCTGGCCCGCAACGCCGACGGGTTCGTCAACCTGCTCACCGCCGCCCGCACCGGCGAGGACATCCCGATGTACGCCAGCGCCACCGCCCGGGACGCCGACATCGCCGCCGGTGCCGGTCGGCCACCCGCCGAACAGGTGGCCGACCTGCGCCGCAGCGCCGACAGGTTCGCCGAGGCGGTGGCCGCCATGCCGGTCGAGGCGTGGCGCGCCACCGTGCAGACCCGACGCGGCCCCTGGCCGGCCGCCATGCTGGTCTGGGGCCGGCTGCGCGAGCTGGAGGTGCACCACGTCGACCTGGGTGCCGGCTACCGGCCGGCGGACTGGCCGGCGGCGTTCGCCCAGCACCTGCTGCACGAGGTGGCCGGCGGGCTCGCCGACCGGCCCGACGCGCCGGCGATGGTGCTGCGGCCCGCCGACGGCAACCGGCCGGAGCTGGTGGTGGGCGACCCGGCGGACCCCCCACTGGTCGCCGGCCCCGCCGCCGAGCTGGCCGCCTGGTTGATCGGCCGCAGTAGCGGCGACGGGTTGACCGTCACCCCGGACGGTCCCCTGCCGACCCCACCGGAATGGATATAGACCGCCCATGAGCTACACCGGAGACGTCACCCACGGCGGCCCGCCCGCCGTCCGGGAGCTGGACCGCCTCACCGTCACCAAGCTGTCGGTCGGCCCGATGGACAACAACGCCTACCTGCTGCGCTGCCACGACACCGGGGCGCAGGTGCTCATCGACGCCGCGAACGAGGCGCCCCGGTTGCTCGACCTGATCGGCGACGCCGGGCTGGCCTCGGTGGTCACCACCCACCGGCACATGGACCACTGGGTGGCCCTGGAGGAGGTCGTCGCCAAGACCGGCGCCCGCGCCCTGGTGCACACCGACGACGCCGAGGGACTACCGATCGCGGCAGAGACCCTGACCGAGGGTGACACCGTCGCAGTGGGAGACCAGACGCTTGAGGTGATCCACGTCAAGGGGCACACTCCCGGCTCGGTGGCGCTGCTCTACCGCGATCCGGCCGGCACCCCGCACCTGTTCACCGGGGACTCGCTGTTCCCCGGAGGCGTGGGGAACACCGACCGGGACCCGGAGCGCTTCGGTCAACTCATCGACGACGTCGAGCAGAAGCTGTTCGACCGGCTGCCCGACGAGACCTGGTTCTACCCGGGGCACGGCGCAGACAGCACCCTCGGCGCGGAGCGGGCGTCGCTGCCGCAGTGGCGGGCCCGCGGCTGGTGACGGCGCGGCGACGGTCGGCCCGGCCGGTCGACGCCGTCCCCTCCCGGTCCACGCCGACGCCGCCCCTCCCGGTCCACGCCGACGCCGCCCCTCCCGGGCCGTTCAGCGGGGTCGCAGCACCTGCACCCGACGGACCTGGGAGTCGACGGAGGGTTCGGTGGTCGGCACCGGATAGCTGGCCACCACCTCCAGCACGTCCGGCGGCAGGTGCCCCCTGTCCGGGTCGCCGACCAGCACCTGCGTTCCGCCCTCGGCGGCCCGTCGCAGGTACGGCAGCACCCGTTCAGCCAGGTCCCGGTCATAGAGCACATCCCCGGCGACCAGCAGATCGGCGGGCGTTCCGTCGTCGTCGAGCAGGTCGCCCTGGCGGGCGAGCACCCGTACCCGGTTGGCCCGTGCGTTGACGGTCACCGCCGCCACCGCGTACGGGTCCACGTCGTTGGCGACGACCTGGGTGGCACCGGCCAGCGCGGCGGCGATGGCGACCAGCCCGGAGCCGGCGGCCAGGTCGAGGACCCGACGGCCGGCGGCCAGGTCGGGGTGGTCCAGCAGGTGCCGGGCGAGCGCCTGGCCGCCGGCCCAGGCCGACGCCCAGAACGGCGGCGGCAGGGTATGGCCGGCCGCCGCCTCCATCCGGGCCCACCAGACGATCGCGTCCTCGGCGAGGTGCAGCCGCACCTCGGGCACGAACGGCGTGGGCACCAGCCGGAGCCGGTCCAGCCCCTCACCCGGCGCGTCGATCTCCCGCTCCAGCGCGGTCAACGCGGCGGTACTCAGTCCGTTCACCGGTCGAGTGTGCCGGAGCCGACCAGCCGACGGGCGGTATTCCGGCACCGCCCGCGAGTTTTCCGTTGAATCTTGCGGCACTTCAGCAGGCAAAAACCGGGCCGGCCGGTTACTGTCGGGGCAGTACAGGGCGACCAGCCGCCGCAGTGGTGGAGGGTCACCCGTTGTAAAACAGGGAGAGATGCATGGCAACCGGCACGGTCAAGTGGTTCAACTCGGAAAAGGGCTTCGGCTTCATCGAGCAGGACGGCGGAGGCCCCGACGTCTTCGTCCACTACTCGGCGATCGCCAGTAGCGGATACCGGGAGCTGCAGGAGGCCCAGAAGGTCGAGTTCGATGTGACCCAGGGGCAGAAGGGTCCGCAGGCGGAGAACGTCCGCCCGCTGTAGGTCCGTGCCGGTGGCGGCGGCCGTGGGCCGCCGCCACCGAGCGCTTTCCCGCGGTCACCCGCCGCTCTCACCACTCCGGCACGGACCGCTGCTGCGGGTGTGCCGACGGCGGACGGGGTGCCCACGGGCTCGGCCGTCAGGCGACCAGCCGCTTGGCCAGTTCGTCAGCGACCTGCTTCGCGATGGTGGGCGGGATGGCGGCGGCGATCTTGTCCGGGGCGAGTCCGGCCAGTACGCCGGTGACGATCGCCGGCTCGTCGGTGAAATCCTTGTTGGCCAGCACGGTCTGCACCGAGGTCAGCTGGGTGCCCAGCGACTTCAGGGTCGGGTGCGAGACCACCAGGTCGGGGTTGGTGTGGTCCTCGCCCGTCGCCATCCGGGTATAGATCTGACCCACCGGGTTCCGGCCGTCCAGGACGGTGAGGTTCCGGTGGACGGTTTCCAGCCAGGCGTGCTCTTCGGGTGTCATGTCAGTGCCCTCCAGTAGTCCGATGCCGGTCAGGTAGCGCCGGAACAGCGGGGTCTGGTCCCGTCCGGCCTTGGTCGAGTCGCGGAAAAAGCTGACGTGGGTGTGCCACAGGTGCGAGTCGTCGCCGGAGCTGCGCCGGCCGAGCCGGTCCCAGCGCCGCACGACCTTGCCGTCCGGGCTGTAGATGATCTCGCGGATGTCGCGGCTGTCCCCCGTGTTCGCCCGGCACTGGGCGACACACCACTCGGAGAACGTCCGCAGGTTGTGGGTGGCACCCCCGGACCACACGCTGAACGTGCCGACGTCCAGTGCCGAGGCGTAGAGGGTGAGGCCGGTGGAGTCCCGGGTGGACTCCACCACGGAGTAGTCGTTGGCCACCACCCGGTCCGAGCCGGTGTGGTAGCCACCCCGGTGGGCCGGATCACCGACGATCCCGACCGAAGCGGGATCGAGCCCGCTGATGGTGTCGAGCAGGAGCCGGCGGACGGCGAGCAGATTGGTCGGAGCGGTTGTCATGACGTCCCGTTTCTGCGGCCGGGCCAGCGGCGTCGGCTGCTTCAGCGCCAACCAGGGCTGGAGGATCGTGACTGCCAGTAGGCAGCACCTGCTGGGGAGCGGACCCGAGCACTGGTGTACGTCATCGAGTGTTGCGAGGAACGCTATCCGTAGTTGCCAGAAATACCCAGCTCAGAGGGGTTGTCTTCAGATAGGTCAAAGCTGGGGACTGGCGGGGAGCACCGGCAGCACCAGCCGCGAAGGGTGCGCTGGGTCATGCAGGATCTGTCGGAGCCCTGCGCGGAGCGTGACCGCCTCGCCCAGCGCTTCGCCGGTGCCGGGGTTGCGTGCGTACCGGGGGTGGGCACCGCCGGAGACCTGCACCCGCAGCCGGTGCCCGACGGCGAAGCGGTGCGCCACCGGCCACAGTGCCACAGGCACCCGGGTCACCCCGTCCGGGTCGACCGGGAACCGGCCGGGGGCGACCCGGACCAGACCGTCGCAGACGTTCCAGGACCGGCCGCGCAGGTCCACGTCGCAGAGCCGCACGAACACGTCCAGGTAGGGCAGGTCGCTGCGGACGTGGATCTCGGCGCGGACCGGGCCGACCACCTCGACCGGGGCGGTCAGCACCGCGCCGGTGTAGACCAGCACGTCCGGCCGGGCCTCGACGGGGCGGTTGTCGACCGGGCCGGCCCGTTGGGCGACAAGCAGCGGGCCGCCCAGCGACGGGGTGGGGTCGGCCGGGTCGTACCGGATGGTGTCCGGTGCCGACGCCGCCGGTGGCTCCGGGGCGAGCCGGCCACCGGCGTGCAGGTGCCACGGGGTCCCGGTCGCCGGCGGCGGCCAGTCGGGCAGGTCCCGCCAACCGCCGCCGTCCCCGCCGACGTGCACCCGCACCGGGGCGCATGGCGGCACGGGCCGGCCGTGCAGGTGGGCGTCGAGCCAGCCCAGCCCCTCCCGCAGCGCCGTCGCCAGCAGCCCGGGGCTGCCGTGCGTCCACGGGCCGACGGTGAGCCGGGTGGGCACCCCCGCCGCCCGCAGCGCGGCGTGGTCGGCGAGCTGGGCGGGGAGGAAGATGTCCTGCCAGCCGCTGACCATCGTCACCGGGGCGCGCACCTCGGCGATCCGCGCGCCGAAGACCCGGGTCCGCCAGTAGTCGGCGTCCGGGGTGTGGTGGCGCAGCCACTCCTGGAAGAACGGCACGGTCACCCCGGTCGCCACCCGGTCGGCCTCGGCCAGCGGCAGGTGGGCCAGGGCGGCGGCCAGCCGGGGCTGCCCGCGCTTGAGTTCCCACTGCCGGGCCAGCCACGGCACGGTCTGCGCCTGGAGCAGCTCGGCCCAGGTCAGCACGGTGTCCAGGGCGAAGGACTCCCCCGCGTACGTCGAGTCACGGGTGGCCGAGGCGGTGACCACCGCGACCATCGCGGCCAGGTCCTCTCCCGCGTCGGCGGCCAGCGCCCACTGGACGAAGCCCTGGTAACTGGCCCCGAACATGCCGAACCGGCCCGCGTACCAGGGTTGCCGGCGCAGCCAGTCGACGGTGTCCAGGCCGTCGTCGCGCTCGTGCACCAGCGGGTCGAACCGCCCGCCTGAGCCGTCGGTTCCCCGACAGGACTGGATCACCACGTGGAAGCCGCGACCGGCGACCAGCCGACCGAGCAGCCGCATCGGCCCACCCCGCCCGTACGGGGTTCGGATCAGCACGGTCGGCGCACCGGGCACCCGGGGGGCGTAGTGGTCGGTGCGCAGCGGCACCCCGTCGCGGGCCCGGACCGTGAGGCCCCGGGTGACGTCGACCCGGTGCGTGGGCCCGGCCGGCAGCCGCAGCGCGGCGGCGGCGAGCCGGGCGAGCGAACGGTCCAGCACGGCGGTCAGTCCACCGGACGGCGGGGCGGCTCGGCACGGGCAGCCCGCATGGCGTCACGGTGCTCCCGCATCGAGGCGACCATGGTGGCCAGGAACCGGTGCACGACCGCCAGTTCGTCGTCGGTGAACCGGGCCATCACCTCGTCGGTACGCCGGCCGAGCGGGCCGAAGAAGCTCATCGCCAGGGCGGCCCCCTGGTCGGCGTAGTGCAGGAACACCTTGCGCCGGTCGGCGGTGTCCCGGTCCCGGCGGATGTGCCCGGCGCGTTCCAGGCGGTCGACCAGCGCGGTCACCGACCCGGAGGAGAGGTTGAGCTGTTCGCCGAGCCGGCCGGGGGTGATCGGGGCGCCGAGCAGTTCGGCGTCCATCACCGCGATCAACGCGTGCAGGTCGGTCGGGTTGAGCCCGTGCAGGCCGGCGAAGGCGTGCCCGATGTGTTGCGCGTCCACCGAGTAACGCCGCAGGTCGTTGGTGATGTCGGCCACCATCCGCCCGCGCGGGTCGTCCCGCCGCCGATACATCTCGTGCGCTGCCACGCCCGCGCCGCCCCCTGTCGGTGTGCCCGGTTGCAGCATAGAGCAGCTGCCGATAATCTCGCCTATCAAGATACTCGAAGAGCGGGCTATCTCTCCGTCCGGCGTCACACCGGCAGACCATGAGGACATTCGATGTCGCTGTTCACCCGCGTCGCCCGCAGCCGGCTCGCCGCCTGGCTCACCGTGGTCGCCGCGATCGTCGTCGGCGCGGTCGTCTTCGGGCTCCCCAAGCCCGACAACCCCGCCCCGGTCTCCGCCACCGGCCTGTCCGTGCAGTGGCAGTCGACCCAGGTGGAACGCCTCCAGGACCAACTGCCGGCCAGCGACGTGCAACCGGCGATCATCGTGGTCAGCCGGGACGACGGCAGCCCGCTGACCGACGCCGACCGGGCCGCCGTCACCGACCGCTCCGGCGCACTGGGCCGGCTGGCCGTCGGCGGTCAGGTCAGCCCGCCCCAGGTCTCCCCGGACGGCACCGTCGCGCTGCTCGCCGTGCCGTTGGACACCGCAGGTGGCCAGCAGGCCGTCGCCGACGAGGTGGCCCAGGTACGCGACACCCTCACCGGCCTGCCCGACGGCCTCACCGTCGCGGTCACCGGGGCGCCCGCGTTCACCGCCGACCTGACCAAGGTCTTCGAGGGCGCCGACGTCACCCTGCTCGCCGTCACCGCCGGGGTGGTCGCCCTGCTGCTGCTGATCACCTACCGCAGCCCGTTCCTGTGGATCGTGCCGCTGATCGTCGTCGCCGCCACCGAACAGCTCACCCTGCGCGCCGTCGACACCATCGTCCCGGCCGTCGGCATCAACCTCCAGGAGGGCGCGGTCACCGGCATCGCCAGCGTGCTGGTCTTCGGCGCCGCCACCGACTACGCCCTGCTGCTCATCGCCCGCTACCGGGAGGAACTGCGCCGCGTCGAGGACCGGTTCGCCGCCATGCGCGCCGCCCTACGCCGTACCGCCGAACCGATCCTTGCCAGCGGCGGGACCGTCGTGCTCGGCGTACTCACGCTGCTGCTGTCCGAGCAGGAGACCAACCGGGCACTCGCCGTGGCCTGCGCCACCGGGGTCGTCTTCGCCATGCTCTCGGCGCTGTTCGTGCTACCCGCCGTGCTTGTCGTCTTCGGGCGGGGACTGTTCTGGCCGTTCGTGCCGACCGTCGGCGGCCCCGCCCGGGAGGGCAGGCTGTGGGGCCGGCTCGGCGCGGCCGTGGTCCGCCGCCCGGTGCCGGTCGCCGTGCTGGCCACCCTGCTGCTCGCCGGCCTCGCCCTCGGTGGGCTGGGCGTACGCACCGGCCTGTCCGAGACCGAACAGTTCCGGGTCAAGCCGGAGGCGGTCGCCGGAGCCGAGACGTTGGCCCGTGCCTTCCCCGCCGGCACCACCCAGCCAGTGGCCGTCATCACCAACCCGGCCGCCGCGTCGGCGGTCACCCGGGTCGCCGCGACCGTACCCGGAGTCGCCTCCGCCCGCCCCGGCGCGGCCGGCACCACAGTCGCCCAGGTCGACGTGGTGCTGACCGCCGAACCGGGCAGCCCGGCCTCCGACCGGGCCGTCGAGGCGTTGCGCGACGCCGTCGCCGCCGTGCCGGACTCCGCACCGCCCGCCGTCGAGGGCGTCGCACCGGCCGGTGGGGCACTCGTCGGCGGCACCGTGGCCGCGACGTACGACTCCGACGAGGCCAACACCCGGGACCTGCGGCTGATCCTGCCGATCATCCTGGTGCTGGTCTTCGCCGTGCTGGTGCTGCTGCTGCGCGGGCTGCTCGCCCCGCTGCTGCTGGTGCTCACCGTGATCGCGTCCTTCTTCGCCAGCCTCGGCGCGGCCTGGCTGCTCTTCGACCACGTGCTGGGCTTCCCCGCGCTGGACAGCGGGGTGCTGCTGCTGGCCTTCGTGTTCCTCGTGGCACTCGGGGTGGACTACAACATCTTCCTGGTCACCCGGGCCCGGGAGGACGCCCGCCGGGCCGGCACCCGGGACGGGATGCTCTCCGCCCTGCGGGTCACCGGCGGGGTGATCACCAGCGCCGGCATCCTGCTCGCCGCGGTCTTCGCCGTCCTCGGCGTCCTGCCGCTGATCACCCTGACCCAGATCGGGATCATCGTGTGCATCGGTGTGCTGCTCGACACCCTGCTGGTCCGTACGGTGCTGGTGCCGGCGCTGGCGTTCGTGCTCGGCGACCGGTTCTGGTGGCCGGGCCGGATCCACCGGGACACCCCCACCGAGCCCGTCCCCGCCACCCCCACCCCCGACACCCTCACCCCCGACCGCTCCCGCGCCGGGCGGGACTGAGCAGGAGCGCGCTGCTTCCTGGTTCAGGAGCGCGCTGCCTCCTGGTTGTAGTGGCATCCGATGCACTGGATGCCACTACAACCATGTTCGAGTGCGGTCTTGCTGACGGGGCGACGGACCCGCCACCGGGGGTGGCGGGGCGGGGGTGGGGGTGTCGCCGGTCACGGTGGGGGCGGTCGTCGGGAGCAGTGCCGAGACGGGCCTTCGCGGTCCCGCGTACGCTAGGAGACCGACCAGCAGGGTCGTCTCCCCCGGCACCGACAAACCGAAGATCACTGCGGCCTCGTCCGCCATGATCTCGCGGTCGTCGAACGGCCCCGGCCAGCCGGACCGACAGGACCGGACCGACCGACCGGACCGGAGGAAACGGCGGACCAGCAGCTGGCACGGCCGGAACAGCAGTTCCGGCAGAGATCCGGGCGGTGCCGGGGTTACCCCGACGCATGCCCCGGCAACCGTAGACAGGAGTATGGAGGGTATGCAGCTTCGCACCGACCTCCGCAATGTCGCCATCATCGCCCACGTCGACCACGGCAAAACGACCCTGGTCGACGCCATGTTGCGGCAGGCCGGCGCCTACGGGGCCCGTGGCGAGAACACCGAGCGTGTCATGGACTCGATGGATCTCGAACGGGAAAAGGGCATCACCATCCTGGCCAAGAACACCGGCGTGCGGTACCTGCCGGCGGACGGCTCGGACCCGGTCACCATCAACATCATCGACACCCCCGGTCACGCCGACTTCGGCGGCGAGGTCGAGCGGGGCCTCACCATGGTCGACGGGGTGGTGCTGCTGGTCGACGCCAGCGAGGGCCCGCTGCCGCAGACCCGCTTCGTGCTCCGCAAGGCGCTCAAGGCCCGGATGCCGATCATCCTGGTGATCAACAAGGTGGACCGGCCCGACGCCCGGATCAAGGAGGTCGTGGACGACACCTACGAGCTCTTCCTCGACCTGGACGCCGACGAGGAGCAGATCGACTTCCCGATCGTCTACGCCTGCGCCCGCGACGGCATCGCCTCGCTGACCCAGCCGGCCGACGGCTCGGTGCCCAGCGACAGCACCAGCCTGGAGCCGCTGTTCCGTACCCTGCTCAACACCATCCCGCCGCCCTCCTACGACGAGGACGCGCCGTTGCAGGCGCACGTCACCAACCTCGACGCCTCGCCGTTCCTGGGCCGGCTGGCGCTGTGCCGGGTGCGTCAGGGCACCATCACCAAGGGCCAGACGGTGGCCTGGTGCCGTACCGACGGCAACACCCAACGGGTCCGCATCTCCGAGATGCTGATGACGGAGGGCATGGAGCGTAAGCCCGCCGACTCGGCCGGGCCGGGCGACATCATCGCCGTCGCCGGGATCCCGGAGATCATGATCGGCGAGACCCTGGCCGACGCGGAGAACCCGATCCCGCTGCCGCTGATCACCGTGGACGAGCCGGCCATCTCGATGACCATCGGCACCAACACCTCGCCGCTTGTCGGCCGGGTCAAGGGCGCCAAGGTCACCGCCCGGATGGTCAAGGACCGGCTCGACAAGGAGCTGGTCGGCAACGTGTCGCTGCGCATCCTGCCGACCGAGCGGCCGGACGCCTGGGAGGTGCAGGGCCGCGGCGAGCTGGCCCTGGCCATCCTGGTCGAGCAGATGCGCCGCGAGTCGTACGAGCTGACCGTCGGCAAGCCGCAAGTGGTCACCAAGGAGATCGACGGCAAGACCTGCGAGCCGGTGGAGCGGCTGACCATCGACGCGCCGGAGGAGTACCTGGGCGCGATCACCCAGCTCCTGGCGACCCGCAAGGGCCGGATGGAGCAGCTGGTCAACCACGGCACCGGTTGGATCCGGATGGAGTGGCTGGTGCCGGCGCGCGGCCTGATCGGCTTCCGCACCGAGTTCCTCACCGACACCCGGGGCACCGGCATCCTGCACCACGTCTTCGAGTCGTACGAGCCGTGGTTCGGCGAGCTGCGGACCCGCAACAACGGGTCGCTGGTGGCCGACCGGACCGGCGTGGTCACCCCGTTCGCGATGATCAACCTGCAGGAACGCGGCCAGCTCTTCGTCGAGCCGACCACCGAGGTGTACGAGGGCATGATCGTCGGGGAGAACTCCCGCTCCGACGACATGGACGTCAACATCACCAAGGAGAAGAAGCTCACCAACATGCGGGCCTCGACCTCCGACGAGACCGAGAAGCTGATCCCGCCGCGCAAGCTCTCCCTGGAGCAGGCGCTGGAGTTCTGCCGCGAGGACGAGTGCGTCGAGGTGACCCCGGTCGCCGTCCGGATCCGCAAGGTGGTGCTGGACCAGACCCAGCGGGGCCGGATGGCCGCCCGCCGTAAGCACTCCAGCTGACCCGCCCCACCTGACCCACCCGGAGCCCCGGGCCGCCGCACGCGGCCCGGGGCTCCACCCGTCCCGCACCCTGGCGGAGGCGGTCGACGTCAGCGACGGCGACACGAGAGCAAGCGGCCCGCTCCCACTGCGGCGGGCGCGAGGGGCGCCGGGGCGATCTCCCACTCCAGCCATCGGGCGGCGCGGCAGACCGCTCCGGTCCGGCCACCGGGTGGCGAGGTGTGGGTGCAACGGTGGGCCCGACGTGGTCCCGGTACCCGGGTGGGCCGGTGGTCCGCTAGCGTCACGGGCATGACCTGGGACGATCTCGACGCCCGGCTGGACCGGGTGCCCGGCACCGTCTCGGCGTACCTGGGCCGGCTCGACGCGCCGCCCACCTGGACCCGTGACCCCGATGCCACCCACTACGCAGCCAGCACCATGAAGGTCGCGGTGCTGCTGGCCCTGCACCGGGCCGCCGAGGCGGGCGCCCTCGACCTGGACACCCCGGTGCCGGTGGTCGACGAGTTCGACTCGGCCCAGCCGGGCGCGCCCCGGTTCTCCTGCGCCCGGCACTACGACAACGACGACGCGGTCTGGGAACGGCTGGGCGGGCAGGCCACCCCGCGGTGGCTGGCCGACCGGATGATCACCCGGTCCAGCAACCTCGCCACCAACCTGATCATCGACCGGGTCGGGCTGCCCGCCGTGGCGCAGGCGTGGCAGCTCGCCGGGGCCCGACACAGCGTCACCGGCCGCGGCATCGAGGACGCCGCCGCCCGGGAGGCCGGCATCACCAACCTGGTCACCCCCGCCGACCTGGCGGCGCTGCTCGGCGGGCTGGCCGTCGGCGCACTCCGGGCCGGTCCGCTGGCCTCCCCGGCGGCCTGTGCCGCCATGGTGGACGTGCTGCTGGCCCAGCGGCACCGCGAGGACCTCGCCGCCGGGTTGCCCGACGGCACCCGGATCGCCCACAAGAACGGTTGGGTACGCGGTGTGCGGCACGGCGTCGGCGTGGTGTGGCCCGACGACGCCCCGGCGTACGTGATCGCCGTCTGCACCACCACCGACCTCGCCGCCTCCCCCGACGACGACCTCGACGACGCCTGCCGGCTGGTCGCGGAGATCTCGGCGACGGCCTGGGCCGCCCGACACGACCTGACCGGCTGACCGACCGACGGGCGACCCGGCCGGCCGCGCTGCCGGTCAGACCAGGAGCCACGCCCACCGCTGCCGACCTCGGCACATCACCTGCGGACCGACCCCGCCAGCCTCACAGTCAGTCCAGCAGGTGTGTGCGCAGGGCGGTGCGGAGCGCGGCGGTCATCCCCAACCCGTCGGCCAGGTAGGCGTCGAACGACCCGTACACCCGGCGCACCTCGTCGTATCCGGCGTCCAGGTACTCGGGGCGGACCTCCAGCACCGCCCGCGCCGTCTCCGGGTCCAACTCCGGCCGTCGGCGCAGCATCGCCGCCGACATGGTCTCGCGCAGCTCCACCGTCAGCTCGTTGTGCCGCAGGTAGTCCGCCCGTACCGTCTCCTCGTCGACGCCCAGGGCGGTGAGCAGCACCACCGCCAGCCACCCGGTGCGGTCCTTGCCCGCCGAGCAGTGGAACAGCAGCGGCAGGTTCGCCGGGTCGGCCGCCAGCCGGACCGCGCGGGCGAAGCCCTCCCGGGCCGCCGCACCGGTGACGAACCAGCGGTAGACCGTCGCCATCGCCGCCGCCGCGCCCCGTCGAGCCTGGTCGTCGTACCCGGCGAGGTCGCGCCCGTGCAGCACCGCCGAGAGGTACGTGAACCCGGGGTGCGCCGGATCGAGCACCGGCAGCCGGACCAGGTACGGGTCACCGACCAGCCGGTTGGGCGGAGCGACCGCCGTCTCGGAGTCGTCGCGCAGGTCGACCACGCAGGCCGGGGCGAGCCGACCCAGCACGGTCAGGTCGTCCTCGGTGAGCCGACCCAGCGCCGGCGTGCGGATCAGCCGGCCGACCCGCACCCGCCGCCCGTCCGTGGTGGGTAGTCCGCCCAGGTCACGGGCGTTCGGTGCGCCCAACAGCTCCCAGTCCCGCACGTTCGTCGGCCTCCCTCTCCGGTGACGTCGTGCGTATAGGGTGCCGCACATGACGATCGCCGCGGTACGCACCCACCGGCTGTCCGCCCCCTTACACACCCCGTTCGTCACCGCGCTGCGCCGGACCACCACTGTGGAGACCCTGGTGGTCGAGGTGACCGACGCCGACGGGCGGTCCGGTTACGGCGAGGCGCCGCAGGTGTGGCAGGTGACCGGGGCGTCGGTGGCCGGCGCCCAGGCGTGTGTGCACGACGTGCTCGCCCCGGCGGTGGTCGGGCGGGACGCCGACGACGTGTTGGCGCGCTGCGCCGAGGTGGAGGCGGCGGTGGCCGGCAACGAGGCGGCCCGCGCGGCGCTGGACGTGGCCCTGCACGACCTGGCGGCACGGCGGCTCGGCGTACCGCTGGTGCGCTTGCTCGGGGGTGCGGAGCTGCGGGTCCCGACGGACGTCACGCTGGCCGCCGGGGACGGCGCGGAGCTGGCGGTGGCGGCCCGGCAACGGCGGGCCGAGGGCTTCGACGTGCTGAAGCTGAAGGTCGGCACGGACGCGGCGGGCGACCTGGAACGGGTCCGGGCGGTCCGGGCGGCGGTCGGCCCGCAGGTGCGGATCCGGTTGGACGCCAACCAGGGTTGGACACCGCGGGAGGCGGTCCGGGTGATCAGGGGTGCGGAGGACGCCGGGCTCGACGTGGAGCTGGTCGAGCAGCCGGTGGCCCGGTGGGACCTGGACGGCATGGCCTGGGTCGGCGACCGGGTGAATGTGCCGATCCTGGCCGACGAGGCGGTGTTCGGGGTGCAGGACCTGGTCGAGGTGATCCGGCGACGGGCCGCCGACCTGGTCAACGTCAAGCTCGCCAAGTGCGGCGGCCTGCGACCTGCGCGGACCCTGCTGGAGCTGGCCCGCGCGCACGGGATGGGCACCCTGGTCGGGTCCATGATGGAGAGTCAGGTCGGCGTCGGCGCGGCGGCCAGCCTGGCCGCCGCGTACCGGACCAGCGCGGTGTCCGACCTGGACGCCGCCTGGTGGTTGGCCTGGTCACCGGTGCGCGGCGGCCTGCGGTACGAGGGTGCCACGGTGGTGCTGCCGGACGCGCCGGGGCTCGGCATAACCTCGGTGACCGAAACAAAAGTTCAACACCACGGTTGATGGCGGCAGATTTCTTTCCTATCGTCCGGGTAGGCACCGACACGTGAGCCGGAGGTCGACGTGGAGTTGGAGCCGGGCCGGGAGGCCCTGGTACGAGTAGCCGTCGCCACGCTCTGGACCGAGCCCGGCGCGACCCGGACGGTCGACCGGCCGGCCCTGTCGGTGCCCTCCGACACCTACCGCTGGATCACCGGGATGGACCCCACCCAGCGGGTCGGCGACTGTGTGCTCAGCCAGTTGCTGCTCGGCGAACGGGTGCTGGTGACCGCGCTGCATCCCGGCGGCTGGGCCGAGGTGGTCGCGGTGGAACAGGCGGCCCCCCGCCGCGACCCGCGCGGCTATCCCGGTTGGCTGCCCGCCGCCCAGCTCGCCCCCTCCACCCCGGCCGGCGACCCACCCGCGCCGCTGGTCGTCGACGCCGTCAGCACCGCGCTGCACGCCGTTCCGGACGGTCCGGTGGCCCTGCCCGGGGTCGTCCTCGGCACCCGGCTCCTTCCCGTCGGGCCGGCCGTCGACGGGTGGCGGCCGGTCCGGGTACCCGGGCGACTCGTTCCGCTCTGGGTTTCCGAGGCGGACGTCACCGACCTGCCCGCCGTCGCGCCGTCGGCCGTCGACGTGCTCGCCGTCGCCGCCCGGCTGCGCGACGTCGTGTACGTCTGGGGTGGGCTCTCCGGGCACGGAATCGACTGTTCCGGCCTGGTCCACCTGGTCTGGCGGCGGTTCGGCGTGACGCTGCCCCGGGACGCCGACGACCAGGCGGCGGCCACCACACCGGTGCCGGCGGGCGAGGAGCGACCCGGCGACCTCTACTTCTTCGCCCGACCCGGGAGGGGAATCCACCACGTCGGCCTGGTGACCGCAGGTGCCGGCCCCCGGATGCTGCATGCCTGTTACCGGCAGCAACGGGTGCTGGCGGAGCCGCTGCCGCCCGACCGGGTCGCCACCCTGGTCGGCGCGCACCGGGTCTGACCCCGGCCGGGACACCGCCGGGTAGGGCGGCGTCCCGGCCGGGCCACGGTCAGTGGTGGGCCTCGACCGGCTCGCGCCGCCGGTCCCGGGACGACTTGACCAGGCTGGCCACCGTCGCCACGGCGAGACAACCGAGGATGACGGTCAACGACAGCCAGATCGGAATGTGCGGCGCCCAGCCGATCGGCTCGCCACCGTTGAGGAACGGCAGGTTGTTGTCGGCGAGCGCCTCCAGCACCAGCTTGACGCCGATGAAGCCGAGCACCACGGCCAGGCCGTAGCTCAGGTAGACCAACCGGTCGAGGAGCCCACCGACCAGGAAGTAGAGCTGCCGGAGCCCCATCAGCGCGAAGACGTTCGCGGTGAAGACCAGGTACGGCTCCTGGGTGATCCCGAAGATCGCCGGGATCGAGTCCAGCGCGAAGATCAGGTCGGTGGTGCCGATCGCGATCATCACCACCAGCATCGGGGTGAACAGCCGCCGGCCGGCCTGGTGGGTGGTGAGCTTCGCGCCGTCGTAGTCCCGCGAGATCGGCAGCGCCTTGCGGCTCCACCGGATCAGCACGTTCTCCTTGAACTCGTCCTCTTCGGGCTCACCCTGGCGGGCCAGGTTGATCGCCGTGTAGATCAGGAACGCACCGAAGATGTAGAAGACCCAGGAGAACTGGGCGAGCAGCGCCGCCCCGGCGGCGATGAAGCCACCCCGCATGACCAGCGCCAGCACGATGCCGATGAGCAGCACCTTCTGCTGGTATTTCCGGGGCACCCCGAACCGGGCCATGATGATCACGAAGACAAAGAGGTTGTCCACCGAGAGGCTGTACTCGGTGAGCCAACCGGTGTAGAACTGGCCGGCCACGTTGCCGCCCGCGGTGACCCACAGCCCCGCCCCGAACAGCAGCGCCAGGCCGACGTAGAAGCCGACCCAGAGGCTCGACTCGCGAACGCTGGGCTCGTGTGGCCGGCGGCCGATGATGAAGAGGTCGACGAGGAGTACCGCCGTCAGTGCGACGAGGGTTCCCGCCCACACCATTCCGGACACGTTCAATCCATTCCTCCGGCAGACACGCGGCGTCGGGCACACCGTACGCCGCGTGACGGCGGGGTGGGCGACGACGCACACATTGGTGACTGTCGGAGGTCTCTTCCGCCAGCGACCCCCGCGAGCAGGACGCTGACCGGCGGAGCCGGGTCGATCGTCGGGGTGACGCTCGACCGTGCTGACGACTCCGTCGCGAGGGAATACTCCCCTCCTCGGCCACCATTGTTCACCATCGAGGGCCACGGGCGCACCTCCTGCGGCCCGCATTGCCGACAGCATCACGTTCCGACACCCGGTCGCCTGCTACCCACCTCCCATTCCCTAAGGCATCCTAGGAGGCTAGGGATAGTCGTTCGAGCGCAGGTGCCGCGACTTCTCCCGGCACTCGCGCAGGGAGATCGCCCCCGGCAGGGCGGCGGGGTGCGGTGGCGTGGCAGGCTGTCGACATGGTGCTTGAGGTCGCGCTCATCGACGTACTGCCCGGACACGAGGACGAATTCGCCGCCGCCTACGCGCAGGCGCACGCCATCATCGTCGCCGCACAGGGCTGCCGCTCGGTCCGGATGACCCGGGGCATCGAAAGCCCCTCCCGGTTCGTCCTGCTTGTCGAGTGGGACTCGGTGCAGGCGCACGACCAGAACTTCCGGGCGACCGAGGCGTTCGGCAGGTGGCGGGCGCTGATCGGCCCGCACTTCGCCGGGCCACCCCGGGTCGAGCACTTCGTCGACGTCCCCGCCTGAGAAGCAATTCACCCTGCTCGATTCCGGCACCCCGAAACTGTCGTACCCCCGGTCTATCGTGCGGCGCACGCGCGGCACACCGGCCCCGACGCGTTCGGGGGTGCCGGGTCCGGTGGCCACGCGGCGACGATCCACACACGTCAGCGACGCGGGTCGGCGACGCGACGGATAACCCGTGGCAGGCGGGCCGCCGGTCCAGTTGACTGGCCCGCATGACTCAACAGGTGTTCCTGGTGACCGGGGTGAGCCGGCGGATCGGCATCGGCGCGGCGGTCGCCCGCGCTCTCGCCGCCGACGGGCACCGGCTGCTCCTCACCGGGCTGCCCGGCTACGACGACGCCCAGCCCTACGGCGGAGATCCGGACGGCATACCGGCGCTGCTCGCCGAGCTGGGCGACGCCGCCGACCACGTCGTCGCCGATCTGCTCGATCCCGCCACCCCGGCCGCCCTGGTGGCCGAGGCGGTGCGCCGGCACGGTCGGCTCGACGCGGTGGTGGCGGCGCACGCCTACTCCCACCCGACCAGCCTGGGTGGGCTGGAGGTGGCCCAGATCGACAGGCACCTGCTGGTGAACGTACGGGCCACACTGCTGCTGGCCGACGCGTACGCCACCGCCTTCACCGCCGGAGCGGGCGGCCGGTTGGTGTTCTTCTCCAGCGGCCAACGGCTCGGTCCGATGCCGGCCGAGTTGGCCTACGCGGCCAGCAAGGCCGGCGTGGAGAACCTCACCACCCAGCTCGCGCCGGCGCTGATGGCCCGGGGGATCACCGTCAACTGCCTCAACCCCGGACCGACCGACACCGGGTACGCCCCACCGGACACGCACGATGCCGTGGCGGCGCGCTTTCCGGCCGGGCGCTGGGGAACCCCACAGGACGCGGCACGACTGGTCCGCTTCCTCTGCTCCCGGGAGGCGGACTGGATCACCGGTCAGGTCATCGACTCCGAGGGTGGGTTCAACCGCTACGGCTGAGCCCCGGAGCAACCGTCCGCCTGCTGATCCCCTGGGCCCCGGACACGACGTCACCGGCTTCTTCGACGGCCGCCGGCCCGCTCTCGCCGGCCTCCTCGCCGGCCGACGGATCGACGAGCGGGTCGGCGGCGAGATCTGCGGTGGTGTCGGTGGCGAGCTCGACGGCTGCGCCGGCGGCGAGATCTGCGGCCTTGTGGCGGAACAGCTCCGCCGTCTCCGCCGGGCTCAGCGCGGCGGCGGAGAGCCAGCCGGTCATCCGGTCGTAGCGGCTGACGTCGGCGTCGGAGGCCAGCCGGACATCGGTGGTCAACGCCTCCAGCATCACCGTGCGCGGATCGGCCGGGTCAGGGAACGAATAGCACGAGAAGGCGGTCAACGGGTACGCCCCACCGCGCGGAGCCGCCGTACGGGGCACCACCCGGATCGTCACGTGCGACAGCTCGGCCAACGCCAGCAACTGGTCCAACTGCTCGCGCCAGACGTCGGTGGGCAGGTCGGCCGGATCGCAGGCCCGCTCGTCGAGCAGTGCGGTGTACCGCGGCGGATCGGGACGGCGCAACACCCCCTGCCGGGTGAGCCGGGCCCGCAGATCGGCCTCGACGTCGATGTCCGGATGCAGCAGCCGGCCGGCCGTGATCCGCAGCCGGGCATAGCCGGGCGCCTGGAGCAGGCCGGGTAGCACCGCCGGCTGGTACTCCACGATGGACGCCGCCCCCGCCTCCAACTCGGCATAGGTGCGTTGCCGCTCGCTCATCTCGCCGAGCGCCTTCCACCAGCCGCGGCCGGTCGCCGCATCCCGGGCGATGACGATCAGCGCCTCGCGCTGCGGCGACGGGACCTCGTAGACGTCCAGCAGGTCGAGGACGTCGGCCAGGTCGGGCCGGCTCTGCCCCAGCTCGATGCGGGACAGTTTCGAGGTGGAGGCCCAACCCAACCGGGAACAGACCTGTTCCAGCGTCAGCGCCTCCCGTCTGCGCAACTGCCGCAGCTCGGCGCCGAGCCGTGCACGTCGAATGACAGGACTCGATGACAATGGCATCCCAGCCTCCCCACGAGGGAGGGTACGCAGGATCATCACCCAGGGCAACACCTTGCTTGCTCACCGCAATGATTATCTGAGCCGGATTCGGATGCCGGGGAAGAGCTGAGGTCAGGGCCGGTAGGTACCGAACGACCAGACGTTTCCGGCCGGGTCCCGGACCGCGTAGTCGCGGGATCCGTAGTCGGTGTCGAACGGCGGCCGGACGATCTCCGCCCCGGCCGCCCGCGCCCGGTCGTGGTGGGCGTCCAGGTCGTCGACCGCCACGTAGACGGCGTAGTCGTCGTCGGCCGGCCGGTCCGGTCGACCGGGGCCGGTGCCGAGCATGACGATGCCGTCACCGAGCGCCAGTTCGGCGTGCGCCACCGCCCCGTCCGGGCCACCGTGCACCGCGTGGACCCGGAAACCGAACGCGGTGCAGAGCCAGTCGATCGCCGCCCGGGCATCCGGGTATCGGAAGGTCGGGAAGATGTTGGTCATGTGTCGAGTGTGCCGCCCCACGCTCAGCCCGGATTGGACGAATGGGAACCGGGCTGTCCCAGCGCCGCCGGTGTCACCCCGGCGAACTCCCGGAACTCCCGGATCAGGTGAGACTGGTCGTAGTACCCGCACCGCACGGCCAACTCGGCCCAGCCACCCGGCCCGGGAGGGTCCGCCTCGACCGACGTGGGACGCAGCACGAGCTCCCGACCCAGTGCCGCGTACGCCCGCTGGAAGCGCAACAGACGGGCGGTGGCCTTCGGGGGAAACCCGAGCTCCCGACCGAACCGCGCGGAGAGGTGCCGACGACTCCACCCCACCTCGTCGGCCAACCCACCGATGCCGATCCGACCGGCCGAAGCGGTGAGCAGGCCCCAGGCTCGATCGAGGCGCGGGTCGATCGGGTCGGTGACCGCCAGCCGGGCGCCGAGCGCCGTGTCGAGCAGGGCGAACCGGCGGGGCCAGTCCGGTGCCTCGGCCAGCCGGATCCGCAGCCGGTCGAGCCAGGGGTCGGGGAGCCGGTCCACCGGCACCGCCCGGTTGGCCAGCTCACCCAGCGGCACCCCGAGAATCCGGCGGGCCGCCGGCGGGGTGAGCAGCAACTGCACCCCGGCCCCGGCACCCATCGTCGAGGTCGTGCAGTAGCCGTCGTACGGCCCCGCCACGAACGAGTCCACCCGGTACGCGCTACGCGCCGTCGATCGCGGGTCCACCACGTCGAGCGGGGCACCCCAACCGAGGACGAGCACCACGAAGGCACCGGCCGCCTCGTGCCGGACCAGTGGCGGCGGTGTGCCCTCCAGGCGTGCCGGGTGCCGCGCCGCGCCTTCCCGGTAGCCCAGGTAGCCGCCCACGAATGGACGCAACCGGCCGGCCGGCACCCCGACGCACGCCTCGTCCAGCATCGTCGCGCCCCGTCACTTCACCCCGGCGGCGTCCATCCCGCGCAGTTCCTTCTTGAGGTCGGCGACCTCGTCGCGGATCCGGGCGGCCAGCTCGAACTGCAACTCCCGGGCGGCGGCGAGCATCTGGTCGTTGAGCTCCTGGATGAGCTGCGCCAGGTCGGCTCGGGCCATCCCCTCCCGGGAGGGCGCCCCGGCGGTGGTCCGACTGCGGCTGCGGGTCTCCTTGACCGGGGCCTTGCCCCGGGAGAGCTGACGGGCGGCCCCGCCGACCCGGGAAGCCTCGGTGTCCTCCGCCTCGCGGTAGATGTCGTCGAGGATGTCGTGGATCTTCTTGCGCAGCGGCTCGGGGCTGATCCCGTGCGCCTCGTTGTGCGCGGTCTGCTTGGCCCGACGGCGGTTGGTCTCGTCGATCGCCGCCGCCATCGACGGGGTGATCTTGTCGGCGTACATGTGCACCTGGCCGGAGACGTTACGGGCGGCCCGGCCGATGGTCTGGATCAACGACCGGCCACTGCGCAGGAAACCCTCCTTGTCGGCGTCCAGGATCGCCACCAGGGAGACCTCGGGCAGGTCGAGACCCTCCCGGAGGAGGTTGATGCCGACCAGCACGTCGTAGTCGCCCTTGCGCAGCTCGCGCAGCAGCTCCACCCGGCGCAGGGTGTCGACCTCGGAGTGCAGGTAACGCACCCGGATGCCGTTCTCCAGCAGGTAGTCGGACAGGTCCTCGGCCATCTTCTTGGTCAGCGTGGTGACCAGCACCCGCTCGTCCCGCTCGGTACGCAGCTTGATCTCGTGCATCAGATCGTCGATCTGGCCCTTGGTCGGCTTGATCACGACCTCCGGATCGATCAGACCGGTGGGGCGGATGACCTGCTCGACGAACTCGCCCTGGGCCTGTTCCATCTCCCACGGACCGGGGGTGGCCGACAGGTAGACCACCTGGCCGACCCGTTCCAGGAACTCGTCGAAGCGCAACGGGCGGTTGTCGGCGGCGCTGGGCAGCCGGAAACCGTGGTCGATCAGCATCCGCTTGCGCGACGCGTCGCCCTCGAACATGCCGCCGATCTGCGGAATGGTGACGTGGGACTCGTCGACCACGGTGAGGAAGTCGTCCGGGAAGTAGTCGAGCAGGCAGTGCGGCGGACTGCCGGGCAGCCGGCCGTCGATGTGCATGGAGTAGTTCTCGATGCCGGAGCAGAACCCGACCTGACGCATCATCTCCAGGTCGTAGGTGGTCCGCATCCGCAGCCGTTGCGCCTCCAGCAGCTTGCCCTGCCGCTCCAGCTCGGCCAGCCGCTCCCCCAGCTCGGCCTCGATGTCCCGGGTGGCCCGCTCCATCCGCTCCGGACCGGCCGCGTAGTGGGTGGCCGGGAAGATCAGCAGGTGGTCGACCTCCTTGACCACGTCACCGGTGAGCGGGTTGAGGTAGTAGAGCTTCTCCACCTCGTCCCCGAAGAGCTCGATCCGGACCGCCAGCTCCTCGTACGCCGGGATGATCTCCAGGGTGTCGCCCCGGACCCGGAAGGTGCCCCGCTGGAAGGCCATGTCGTTGCGGGTGTACTGGATGTCGACCAGCCGACGTAGCAGCTGGTCGCGGTCGAGTTCCTGCCCGATGGTGACCCGGACGGCCCGGTCGAGGTATTCCTCCGGGGTGCCCAGGCCGTAGATGGCCGAGACGGTGGCCACCACGATCGTGTCCCGCCGGGTGAGCAGCGACATCGTCGCCTTGTGCCGCAGCCGCTCGACCTCCTCGTTGATCGAGGAGTCCTTCTCGATGTAGGTGTCGGTCTGCGGGATGTACGCCTCGGGCTGGTAGTAGTCGTAGTAGGAGACGAAGTACTCCACCGAGTTGTGCGGGAGCAGCTCGCTGAACTCCTTGGCCAGCTGGGCGCAGAGCGTCTTGTTGGGGGCGAGCACCAGGGTCGGCCGTTGCAGCCGCTCGACCAGCCACGCCGTGGTGGCGCTCTTACCGGTGCCGGTGGCGCCGAGCAGCACGGTGTTCCGGTCGCCACGCCGGACCCGGCGCTCAAGGTCGTCGATGGCTGCCGGCTGGTCGCCGGCCGGCTGGAAGTCGCTGACGACCTGGAAGCGACCGTCGAGCCGGGGAATGTCGAGCGCCATGGTCCCCACGGTACGCCGCAGGTCCGACACTCCACCGCGATCATCGCCCAGCCGGTGATAACCTTCGATATTGCCATTGTGGCCCACATCTCAGAGGGCTAGCCTGACACCGTAGGCCGCTCGCGGCGGCCGACCGCGGCGGTGGCCGGGCCCTCGACAGGCTCCCACCGCCCGGCACCTGGGGTCGCAGCACCCGGACATCACCGGCGTGCGCATCCCGCGTGGTCGCGCCCCTGGCGCAGACCGGCCGCCGCGAGCGCCCCTGCCTTCCCGACCCACCCGCCCGGCATCACCCCGGCGGCCCCCGGCGTCACCCGACCCCGGGCCGGCCCGTTCAACCACACGTGGAGACCTCGTCCGACCTGCCACGACGCACCCCCGGGGCCAGCCCGCCGCCGACCGGTCCGGGTCGGCGGCGACCCGGCCGGCACCATCGGCCGTCCGGTCGACCGGCCACCGTCGCCGTACCCGCCACGGCGGAAACCGACGACAACGCACCTGGCCGTCGGCGGGTGACCCTGGTCGCGCTGGGTGTGGTCGCCGCCGTCTCCGCCGCAGCCCTGACCGCCGGCCTGCTCAGCTGGGCGCCCGCCCCGGCGGTGCCGGCCCGCGCGCTGACCGGCGAGGAGGCCGAACGGCTCGCCGCCGTACGGGTCAGCACCTACCGGGACGTCCGGGCCGGGGTGCGGGTGGCCGTCGGGACCGGGGCCGGCCGCACCGACCTGATCGGCTGGGTCGACTGGTCCCGTCCGCTGGCCTACCTCGACGTCGGCGGTCCGGGGGCCGGCCCCGACCGGGGGCTGGTGCAGGCCACCCGGTCGACGGTGGTGCACCGTCCCGACCCCACGGCGATCGTGACCCCGGCCCGGCCGCCGCTGGTGCCGCCCGCTGACCGGTGGCGGCTACGGAGCCTGCCGTCCGGGCGGGGTCTGGCCGGGGCGCTGGCCGTCCTGTTCGGGCTCGCCGCCGGCCGGGCCGAGGTGGCGGAACCGCTGCGGGCCGGCGGCGGGCGCTGGATCGGGCAGGACACCCTCGGTGGCGACCGGGTGGACGTCCTCCAGGCGGCCCTGTGGCCGGCCGAACCGTCCGCACCAGCCGGCCCGACCACCGCACCGACCGGCCATCCGGTGGCCGGCGAGGGGGATCCCCGCTGGTGGGTCGACCGGGACGCCCGGCTGCGTCGCTGGGCGGGCCGGCTCGCCGACGGCACCCCGATCACCGTGGAACTGGACCGGGTCGACCGGCCGACGCTGTGGCCGGTCGACGCGCTCGGGGGCCGGCCGGGGCTGCCCCGGGCCCTCACCGACGAGGAGGCCGCACGGCTGGGCCGGCTGCCCACCCGGCTGCGTACCGGCTCCGGAGCCGCGGTGACCGTCACGGCACCGCTCGGCGGCGCCGCCAACCTGCGGGGCACCGGCTGGCTGAGCTGGTCCGCCGGCGTCGCCTACCTGTCGGTGGCCGAGCTGGACACCCTCGGCCGCCGCACGCTGCTTCGTCGGGACCGGGCCGGCTTCGCCCGGGCGGACGTACCGGTGGGACCGGACACCTCGGCCACCGGGCCGCCGCTGCCGCCACCGACCGACGTCGGTTGGCGGTCCGCCGGGCAACCGGCCGACGAACTGGACGTGCTTGTCGACGCGGCGCTGCGGGCCGGCGGGGCGACCCCACCGACCAACGCGACGGTACGGGTGCGAGGCGACCGGCGGGCCGGCCGACCCGTGGACGTGTTCGAGGTACGCCTCCAGAGCCAGCGCATGAGGTACTGGCTGGACCGTTCCGGATTCCCGCACCGGCTGGAACTGCGTACCGCAGGTGGTCCGTGGGCGCAGCTCGACCTGACCCCCGGCCCGCTGCCGGCGGAAATCGTCCCACCCCGTCGTGGCTAGCACTCCCGTCCGGCTCGCGTTCCGACCGGGGATCCGGACCCCGGTGCCCGGTCAGGGGCGCCAGCCGGTCTGCGCGGCCCAGGCCTCGGCCCGCAGGTACTCCTCGTCGAACCACGGGTCGGCGGCGGTGGCGGAGCCCGCGCCGTCCGGTGCCGACGCCGCCAACTCCCGTTTCACCAGCAGGTAGGCAGCCCGATGATCGGGATCGGCACGCAGGTGGTCACGCATCAGCAGCGCGTGCCGCCAACCGGGGGAACCCGCCACCCGCAGGTGCACCTCGACCGGCCGACCCGGGTCGGCACCGCCGTGCAACCGCTTCTCCCAACCCTCGTGGCCCACCCGACCCGCCCGGCCCTCGCCGGCTGCCCAATCCTCCCCTGGTGCTCCGACCTCAGTGCCTGTCCAACCCTCGCCACCCGCCGACCGGGGGCTGTCCCACCGGTCCCCGGGCACCCTCGGGAAGCCGGCGTCGGCGAGCCGCTGCGCCAACGGACCGTCCGCCTCGGCCAGTGACGGCACGGTGACCTGCACGTCGATGACGTCCCGGCCGGCCAACCCCGGGACAGCGGTGGAGCCGACATGGTCGATCCGCAGGTCGGCCGGGGCGAGCGCGTGCCGGATGCGGGCGGCCAGCCGGGCGTACTGCTGCGGCCAGGTCGGGTCCGGCTCGGTCAGCACCACCGGTCCCTCCCGGACCGCACGTTGGTCGCGCACGTTGCGCTCGTAGGGCAGCAGCCGGTCCCGCCAGAGGGCGTCCACGGCGGCGTGCAGTTCGTCGAGGCCGCCGTCGTTGTCGAGCAGCACGTCGGCGGCGGCGCGGCGGCGGGCGTCGTCGGCCTGGGCGGCGATCCGCCGCTCGGCCTCCGCCCGGGTCATCCCCCGGTCCCGCGCCAACCGCTCCAGCCGGGTGGCCACGGCCGTCCGCACCACCACCACCAGGTGGTACGTCGGCGCGAGTCCCACCTCCACCAGCAGCGGTACGTCGTTGACCACCACCGCGTCGGAAGGCGCCGCGGCGGACAGCTCGGCGGACCGGGCGCGTACCCGGGGATGGGTGATCTCCTCCAGCCGGCGACGGGCGGCCCCGTCGGCGAAGACCATCGCGCCCAGCGCCGCCCGGTCCAGCGCCCCGTCGACGGTCAACACCCGGTCGGTGAAGGCGGCGACGATCTCGGCCAGCCCTTCGCTGCCCGGCGCGACCACCTCCCGGGCGATCCGGTCGGAGTCGACGATCACCGCGCCCCGCTCGGCCAGCCGGGCCGCCACCGCGCTCTTGCCGGACCCGATGCCACCGGTCAACCCCACCCTCAACACGGGCCCAGTCAACCGGATCGGCCCCCGCCCCACCACACCGACCCACCACAGACGACCCCACGCGCGGAATCCCCACGCCCGGGACCGCCATGCCCGGGACCGCCACGCGCAAGAACAGCACAGGGCGGGAATGGTGCCGTGCGCAAACGGCAGCGGGAGGGAATGGCGAGAGCCCCGCCCCGCGACCCGGGGTAACCGGATCGGGGGCGGGGCTCTTCGTCGTCAGCGACGGTTCCCCGCCCGGTGCGGCGTCAGCCGCCGTACCGGATGGGAGTGGCCGCCGGGGTCACTTGCCGCCGGCGAGCTTCTCCCGCAGCGCGGCGAGCGCCTCGTCGGTGGCCAGGGTGCCGGCCGGCTCCTCGGCCTGCCGGCTCGGGGTCGACGAGCTGGTCGAGGTGGTGGTGCCACCACCGGTGGCCACGGGCGGAGCCGGGTTGGCAGCGGCCTCGGCGTCGGCGGCGCGGGAGGTCTGCACCTGCTTGGTGTGGGCCTCCCACCGCTGACGCGCCTCGGCGTACTGGTTCTCCCAGGTCTCGCGCTGCTTGTCGTACCCCTCGAGCCACTCGCCCGTCTCCGGGTCGAAGCCCTCCGGGTAGATGTAGTTGCCCTCGGTGTCGTACGTCGCGGCCATGCCGTAGAGGGTCGGGTCGAAGTGCTCCTCGCCCTCGACGAAGCCCTCGTTGGCCTGCTTGAGCGACAGCGAGATCCGGCGACGCTCCAGGTCGATGTCGATGACCTTGACCATCACCTCGGAGCCCACCTGGACGACCTGCTCCGGGATCTCCACGTGGCGCTCGGCCAGCTCGGAGATGTGGACCAGGCCCTCGATGCCGTCGTCCACCCGGACGAACGCGCCGAACGGGACGAGCTTGGTGACCTTACCCGGCACGATCTGCTGGATCGCGTGGGTACGGGCGAACTGCCGCCACGGGTCCTCCTGGGTCGCCTTCAGCGACAGCGAGACCCGCTCGCGGTCCAGGTCGACGTCCAGGACCTCGACCTCGACCTCCTGGCCCACCTCGACGACCTCGGACGGGTGGTCGATGTGCTTCCAGGACAGCTCGGAGACGTGCACCAGGCCGTCCACGCCGCCCAGGTCGACGAACGCGCCGAAGTTGACGATCGACGAGACGACGCCCTTGCGGACCTGGCCCTTCTGGAGCTTGTTGAGGAACTCGGTGCGCACCTCGGACTGCGTCTGCTCCAGCCAGGCCCGGCGGGACAGGACCACGTTGTTGCGGTTCTTGTCCAGCTCGATGATCTTGGCTTCGAGCTCGCGGCCGACGTACGGCTGCAGGTCACGCACCCGCCGCATCTCGACCAGGGAGGCGGGCAGGAAGCCGCGCAGCCCGATGTCGAGGATGAGGCCACCCTTGACCACCTCGATGACCGAACCGCGGACGACGCCGTCCTCGTCCTTGATCTTCTCGATCGTGCCCCAGGCCCGCTCGTACTGCGCCCGCTTCTTGGAGAGGATCAGACGCCCCTCCTTGTCCTCCTTCTGGAGGACCAGGGCCTCGATGTGGTCACCGACCGAGACGACCTCGGCGGGGTCCACATCGTGCTTGATCGACAACTCCCGAGAGGGGATCACACCCTCGGTCTTGTAGCCGATGTCGAGCAGGACCTCGTCCCGATCGACCTTGACGACGGTGCCTTCGACAATGTCGCCGTCATTGAAGTACTTGATGGTCTCGTCGATCGCGGCGAGGAAAGCCTCCTCGGAACCGAGATCGTCGTGGGTGACCCGGGTGGCGCTCGAGGGGGCCTCGATGCTGCTCGTCATGTGGGCGGTTGCTCCGGTCGGATGGGTTGTCACAGCAGGCGTGGTGTCGCAGTGACCCGTTCGCGCCAGCGGATCCGCCACCGGGCGCACCGAACGATCGCCAAGAAGAAGACCATTGGTGCTCCGATGACCGCGCACCTGCTCCCTGCCGAGGTACACGATCCACGAGCGCATCGTCCAGCCTACCCGCTGCATTACCACAGCGTGCAAGCCCTCCCCGGTCCTCGTGACCTCGTCTGCTGCGAAAGCGGAGATTTCGGTGGGAAAACACCTCCGCTGTCTCATCCGTCACATCCACCCCACGGGACCGACAGCGTACGGCCGTCCGGCACGCCGCGCACACCGGGGTCCGGCGGGTGACGCCCGGGCAGGGCCTAGCGTGAGCGGGTGAACGACGACGTGCGGCTGGACGATGACGACCGGGTGCTCCGACGCCGGGTGGGCGACACGGAGACGCGCCGGGCCAACCGCGGCTGGTGGGACGACGATGCCGACGACTACCAGGCCGAACACGGCACGTTCCTCGGCGAGGTGGACTTCCGTTGGTGCCCGGAGGGGCTCCGTGAGGCCGACGCGCGGCTGCTCGGCGACGTGACCGGGCGGCGGGTCCTGGAGGTCGGTTGCGGGGCCGCGTCCTGCGCCCGCTGGCTGGCCACCCAGGGCGCGCGCCCGGTCGCCTTCGACCTCTCCGCCGGCATGTTGCGGCACGCCTCCCGCGCCGGACGCACCAGCGGGGTACGCGTTCCGCTGGTGCAGGCCGACGCCCTGGCTCTGCCCTTCGTCGAGGCGTCCTTCGACATCGCCTGTACGGCCTTCGGAGCGATCCCGTTCGTCGACGACTCGGCCACGGTGATGGCCGAGGTGCACCGGGTGCTGCGCCCCGGCGGACGCTGGGTCTTCTCGGTGACCCACCCGATGCGCTGGATATTCCTCGACGACCCGGGCGAGGGCGGGCTGACCGCCGTGCACTCGTACTTCGACCGCTCGCCCTACGTGGAGCAGGACGAGCGCGGGGTGGCCAGCTACGTGGAGCAGCACCGGACCCTCGGTGACCGGATCCGGGAGCTGGTCGACGCCGGTTTCCGCCTGCTCGACCTGGTGGAACCGGAGTGGCCGGCGGAGCACCGGCAGACCTGGGGGCAGTGGAGCCCGTTGCGCGGGCGGCTCTTCCCCGGCACCGCCATCTTCGTCGCCGAGAAGCCGTCCCCCGGCTGACCGGCCTCCGCCCTGACCGGTCCCGACGGGCCCGGTCGCCGCCCGTACCGGGTCGTTCCGGCACGTCGATCCGGCTGCCGGGAGCGAGTGGACGCCGTCGCCGGACCGGGCCGCAGTCGCACCGCCGGTGCGACCCGGGCCGCTTTCCCCGGCGGTACGGTGCACCCATGAGCGCCGAGCCCATCCCGACATCACCTGGCCCCTGGTGTCCGGATCCGATGCGGCAGCAGAGTGCCGACTACACACTGGAGGATCTGCTCACCCTGCCGGACGACGCCCCCGCGTCGAACTCGTCGACGTCGAACTCGTCGACGGAGTAGTCCAGCCGCCAGCCGGACGTGCTGCTGTATCGCGCCGAGGTGCCGGCCGACCGGTTCCGGTTGCGGTCGTCGGACGTCGTACTCGCGGTGGAGATCGTCACGCCCGGCACCCGGCGGGTCGACCGGTTCGCCAAACCCGGCGAGTACGCCGCCGCGGGAATCCCGTTCTACTGGCGCATCGAGCAGGATCCGGTGCACCTCTACGCGTACCGGATCGGTGAGCGCGTCGGCCCGGGCGGAGTGCGGCAGTACGAGCTGGTCGCCGACAGCGCCGACCTGATCGAGCTGACCGAGCCGTTCGACATCAAGCTGCCGATCGCCGAGATCACCCCCTAGCGACGCCGCCCGGCCGACCTGGTCGTTTCGGTGGACCGCCGCCGGGTACCCGGCGGCATGGTCGAGCAGAGGTCCCGCATCCACCACGACGCTCCGGGAGGTCGTCCGCCGGCCGGAGGCGTCGCGCCATGAGCCGGGCGGACGATCCGCAGGAGACCTACCGGGAGTTCACCGAGGCGGTGAACATGCGGCCCGGCGAGCTCTCCTCCTGGTTGCAGACGCAGGAGTCCAAGCAGGTCGGCTGGCACAAGGGCGGCCGGGCCGGGGGCGGCGAGTCGGTCGGGCACTCGTCCGGCCGGCGGATCGTCGACCTGCTCCGCCGCAAGCGGGCCGAGCTCTCCGCCGCCGACTACCACCACATGCGCACGGTGATCGGCTACGTGCACCGGCACCTGGCCCAGCGGCCCGCCGGGGACGTCCGGGACACGAAGTGGCGGTGGTCGCTGATGAACTGGGGACACGACCCGCTGCGCTGACCGGACGCACCCCGCACCCACGCCGCACCGGCGACGGTCGGCACGCCGTCGGCGACGTCAGGCCGGAGCGGCGAAGTCGACGTCCTTCGACTCGACCGTGCCGGCCGTACGGCCCGGGGCCGACTGGTGGGACCAGTAGAGGTTGGTGTGGGCGACGACCTGCGCCGGCGGCGGGGCGCCCCAGGCCGTCAGGTCCTCCGTGGTGTGGGCGTCGCTGACCAGCGTGGTGTCGTAGCCGCGGACGAACGCGCCGTGCAGCGTCGACCGGACGCACGCGTCGGTCTGCGCACCGGCCACGACGAGTCTCCCGACCCCCAGCCCGGCCAGCACCGACTCCAGGGGAGTGTCCTCGAAGGAGTCGCCGTACCGCTTCTCGACAAGTGGCTCGGTGTCACCCGGAACCAGCTCGGGGACGATCCGCCAGTCGTCACCACCCCTGACGAGTTGGGCGTCGGAGTGCTGCACCCAGACGACCGGCACCCGCTCGTGCCGGGCCCGCTCCACCAGCCCGCCGATGTTGGCGACTACCTCGTCGCGCCGGTAGGCCCCCGCGACCACGCCGTTCTGCACGTCGACGACGAGCAGCGCGGTGTGCGGTCGGTCGGTGAGTGTGCTCATGTGTCTCCCCCTGGTGGCGATCGAACCGGTCGGCAGCCCCCGGTGCGGTCGGCCGCGCTGCCCGGCAGGCTAGCCGCACCCTCCGACAGTCGACGCGCACGCCGGACCCGGGCAGGCTCCATCGTCCCGGCCGGGTAGCAGCTAGTGGTCGGCGCTGTTCCAGTCCCGGCCCTCGCCGACGGAGACCTCCAGCGGCACGGACAGCGGGTACGCCGCACCCATCTCCTGCCGGACCAGCGCCTCCAACGCCTCCCGCTCACCGGGGGCGACCTCGAAGACCAACTCGTCGTGCACCTGGAGCAGCATGCGGGACCGGAGCCCGGCGTCGCGCAGCGCGGTGTCCACGCGCAGCATGGCGACCTTGATGATGTCGGCCGCCGAGCCCTGGATGGGGGCGTTGAGCGCCATCCGCTCGGCCATGTCCCGGCGCTGCCGGTTGTCGCTCACCAGGTCGGGCAGGTAGCGGCGGCGACCCAGGACGGTGGAGGTGTAGCCGTCCTGGCGGGCCCGGGCCACCACCTCGTGCAGGTAGTCGCGGACCCCGCCGAAACCGGTGAAGTAGTTCTCCATCAGCCCCCGGGCCTCCTCGGCGGTGATGCCGAGCTGCTGGGACAGGCCGAAGGCGCTCAGCCCGTACGCCAGGCCGTAGTTCATCGCCTTGATCTTGCGGCGCTGGTCGGGGGTGACCTCACCGACCGGGACCTCGAAGACCGAGGACGCGGTGGCGGCGTGGAAGTCGTGGCCGGAGTTGAACGCCTCGATCAGCGCCTCGTCCAACGACAGGTGCGCCATGATCCGCATTTCGATCTGGCTGTAGTCGGCGGTGAGCAGGGTCTGGTAGCCCTCCCCCACCACGAAGGCCCGACGGATGCGCCGCCCCTCCTCGGTGCGGATCGGGATGTTCTGCAGATTGGGGTCGGTGGAGGAGAGCCGGCCGGTGGCCGCCACGGTCTGCTTGAACGTGGTGTGGATGCGACCGTCGTCGGCGACCGACTTGAGCAGGCCGTCGACTGTGGTCTTGAGCTTCGCCACGTCCCGGTGCCGCAGCAGGTGCTCCAGCACCGGGTGCGGGTTCTGGGCGTGCAGCCACTGGAGCGCGTCGGCGTCGGTGGTGTAGCCGGTCTTGATCTTCTTGGTCTTCGGCAGCCCCAGCTCCCCGAAGAGCAGCTCCTGGAGCTGCTTGGGTGAGCCCAGGTTGAACTCCCGCCCCACCGAGGCGTACGCGCTCTGCGCGGCGGACTTCACCTCGCCGGCGAAGTGCGCCTCCAGCTCCTGGAGGTAGTCCAGGTCGGCACCGATGCCGACGCGCTGCATCGCGGCCAGCACCTCGGACAGCGGCAGCTCGACCTCGGCCATCAGCCGGGCGGACTGCTCGCCGTCGCGGGACAGCTCGGCGTCGATCGCGTCGGCCAGGTCGAGGGTGGCCCGTGCCTGGAGCATCAGGTTCTGCTCGGCCTCGCCGTCGTCACCGAGGCCGTCGAAGGTGAGCTGCCCGGTCTCGGGTGCGTCGACCCGCAGCTCGCGGTGCAGGTAGCGCAGCGCGAGGTCGGTCAGGTCGTAGGAGCGCTGGTCGGGGCGGGCCAGGTAGGCGGCGAGCTCGGTGTCCCGGGCGACCCCGGCCAGCGACCAGCCACGCGCGGCGAACGCCAGCCGGGCGTGCTTGCTGTCGTGCAGCACCTTCGGCTGCCGCGGGTCGGCCAGCCAGCCGGCCAGGGCGCGTTCGTCGTCCTCTGCCAACGTCGTCGGGTCGAGCCACGCCGCCGGACCGGTGGCCAGCGCGAACGCCAGCGCCTCCAGCTGCGGCTCGTAACGCTCGCGGGGGTCCTTCGGCTTGGCCGGCGTCTTCACCGCCACGCCGACCTGGGTGCCGACCGGGGCGTGGGTGGCGAGCCAGCCGGTCAACGCGCCGGGCGCGGTGAGCACCTCGGCGGTCAGGTCGAAGCCGGCCTCGGCCTCGGGCTCCACCGCCTCCAGGTACTGATACAACCGGTCGCGCAGGATGCGGAACTGGAGGGTGTCGAAGACCTGGTGCACGGCCTCCCGGTCCCAGCCCTGCCAGCGGGCGTCCTCGGGGCGGATCGGCAGCTCCAGGTCGGAGACCAGGCAGTTGATCTCGTAGTTGCGGATCACGTCGGCGAGCCGCTCGCGCAGGCTGTCGCCGGCCTTGCCCTTGATCTCGTCGGCGTGGGCGATCACGCCCTCGACCCCGCCGTACATGGTGATCCACTTGGCGGCCGTCTTGGGGCCGACGCCGGGGACGCCGGGCAGGTTGTCACTGGTCTCGCCGACCAGGGCGGCCAGGTCGCGGTAACGCTCCGGGCCGACGCCGTACTTCGCCTCGATCGCGGCCGGATCCATCCGGGCCAGGTCGGAGACGCCCTTGCGGGGGTAGAGCACTGTGACGGTGTCGCCGACGAGCTGGAAGGCGTCCCGGTCGCCGGTGCTGATCAGCACCTGCATGCCCTGGTCGCGAGCCTGGCAGGCGAGGGTGGCGATGACGTCGTCGGCCTCGTAGCCCGGTTGCTCGACGACCGGGACGCGCAGCGCGTCGAGGACCTCCTTGACCAGGCTGACCTGGCCCTTGAAGTCGGCCGGGGTCTCGCTGCGGCCGGCCTTGTACTCCGCGTACTTATCGGTGCGGAAGGAGTGCCGGGACACGTCGAAGGCGACCACGATGTGGGTCGGCTGCTCGTCGCGGAGCACGTTGATCAGCATCGAGGTGAAGCCGTAGACCGCGTTGGTCGGCTGCCCGGTCGTGGTGGAGAAGTTCTCCACCGGCAGAGCGAAGAACGCCCGGTATGCCAGGGAGTGTCCGTCGACGAGAAGCAGGCGCGGCGTCGTAGCTGTCACGGCAGCGACTCTAGTCCGTACCCCCGACAACCCCGGGCGGCGGCACGGGCGCGCCCTGCGGTCGCCGCCGGAGGCGGGTGGGACCCGGGCCGGCGGCACGGACATACCGGAACAGAAACGGCGGCCCGGCGCGGTGGGTGACACCGCAGCGGGCCGCCGTCCGGCCGACGGTCAGAGCACCTTGGCCAGGAACGCCCTGGTCCGCTCGTGCCGCGGGTTGGCGATCACCTCGCGCGGGTCGCCGGACTCGACCACCACGCCGCCGTCCATGAAGACCAGCGTGTCGCCGACCTCCCGGGCGAAGCCGATCTCGTGGGTCACCACGATCATGGTCATCCCGTCCCGGGCCAGGTCCTTCATCACGTCCAGCACCTCGCCGACGAGTTCCGGGTCGAGCGCGCTGGTCGGCTCGTCGAAGAGCATCAGCTTCGGCCGCATGGCCAGCGCGCGGGCGATCGCCACCCGCTGCTGCTGCCCGCCGGAGAGCTGACCGGGGTACGCGCCGAGCTTGTCGCCCAGCCCCACCCGCTCCAGCAGCTGCGCGGCCCGTTCCCGGGCCGCCACCTTCTTCTCCCGGCCCAGCAGCACCGGCGCCTCGACCACGTTGCCCAGCACCGTCATGTGCGGGAAGAGGTTGAACCGCTGGAACACCATGCCGATCGCCCGGCGCTGCGCGGCCACCTCCTTCTCCCGCATCTCGTGCAGCTTGCCGCCGCGCTCCCGGTAGCCGATCAGCTCGCCGTCCACCCGGATCGACCCGGCGTTGATCTTCTCCAGGTGGTTGATGCAGCGCAGGAACGTCGACTTGCCGGAGCCGGACGGCCCCAGCAGGCAGCACACCTCCCCCGCGCGGACCTCCAGGTCGATGCCCTTGAGCACCTCCAGGGACCCGAACGACTTGTGCACCTGCTCGGCCCGGACCATCACCTCGGACCCGCCGGCCCGTGACTCGGCGGCCGGCGCACCAGGCTGGCCGGGAATCAGCTCACTCATGCCGGACCCACCGTCCCCGCGTTGCCGCCGCCACCGGTCTCCGCCGCCATCCCGCGCAACCGCAGCCGCGCCCGGCCCGCCGGACCGTAACCCTTGCCGAAGTGCCGCTCGAGGAAGTACTGCCCGACCAGCAGGATGCTGGTCAGGAAGAGGTACCACAGGCAGGCGGCGACATACATCGGGAAGATCTGGAAGGTCCGCTTGCCGACCGCGTCGAGCTGGAAGAACAACTCCACGCTCACCGGCACGTAGAGCAGCAGCGAGGTGTCCTTGAGCATCGCGATGGTCTCGTTGCCGGTCGGCGGGATGATCACCCGCATCGCCTGCGGCAGCACCACCCGGCGCAGCAGCTGACCCCGGCTCATGCCCAGCGCCTGGGCCGCCTCGGTCTGCCCCTCGTCGACCGACTGGATGCCGGCCCGGACGATCTCGGCCATGTAGGCCGCCTCGGAGAGCGCGAGCCCCAGCAGACCCGCCATGAAGCCGCTGATGATGTCCCGGGACGAGAACCCGAACAGCCGCAGTTGCAGGTTGTCGATGCCGAAGAGTTGGCCGAGCTGGGTGTCGAACGGCACCCCGAACTCGATCCGGCTCCACAGGATGCCGACGTTGCCGAAGACCGCCAAGAGCACCAGCCGGGGCACCGCCCGGAAGAACCAGGTGTAGAGCCAGGCCACCCCGCGCAGGATCGGATTGTCGGACAGCCGCATCACCGCGACCACCACGCCCAGGGTGACGCCGATGAGCATCGCGCTCACCGTCATCAGCACCGTGCCGCGCAGCAGCCCCTCGATGATCGGTGGACGGAACATCTTGTCCACCATGAACGGCCAGTTGAAGGCCGTGTTGGTGACCAGCAGGTGGACGAACATGGCGACCAGCACGGCCAGCACCGCGACCGCGACCCAGCGCCCCGGGTGCCGTACGGGCACGGCGCGGAGTGGCTCCGGCCGCGCCCGTACGGTGGAAGTGTCGTGGGATTCCATGACCTGTTACGGGTTGACCGCGGGGTCCGTGATCGCGCCGTCCGCCACCTTCCACTTGTCCAGCACCGACTTGTACGACCCGTCGGCGATCAGCGCCTTGGTCGCGTCCCGCACCGCCTCGGCGAACGCCGCCTGGTCCTTGCCGACCACGTAGCCGTACGGGGCCGCCTCGTACTGCTTGTCGAGCAGTTCGAGGGCGTCGTTGGACTGGGTCACCGCGTACACCCCGACCGGGTAGTCGGCGAGCATCGCGTCGTCCTTGCCGGAGACCACCGCGGCGGTCGCGGCGTCCTGGCCGGGGAACTGCTCGATCGTGATCGCCGGCTTGCCGCCGTCGGTGCAGGTCTTGGAGCGCTTCTGGATGTCCTCGACCTGGACGGTGTCCTTCTGCACGGCGATCTTCTTGCCGCAGGCGTCGTCGATCTTGACGCCGGCCGGGTTGCCCTTCTTGGTCACCCACTGGGTGCCGACCTGGAAGTAGCTGACCATGTTGGCCTGCTGCTTGCGCTCGTCGTTGATGGTGAACGACGAGACGCCGACCTCGTACTTACCGCTGCCCACACCGGAGATGATGTCGCCGAACGGGGCGGAGACGAACTCGGCCTGCAGACCGAGCTTCTGGGCGACGGCACGGAACAGCTCCACGTCGAAGCCGATGACCGTCTTGCCGTCGGAGTCCAGGAACTCCGCCGGGGCGTACGTCGAGTCGGTGCCCACGACGATCTTGCCGTCGGCCTTGATGGCCGCGGGCACCTTGTCGGCCAGCGAGGTGTCGGCCGACGCGCTGACCGAGGGGCCGCCGCCGGGCTGCTCGGTGCTCTCCTCCTCGCCACAGGCGGCGAGGGAGAGCAGCAGGGCGGTCGCGCCGGCGACGCCGAACGCCGCCCGCCGACCAGGGGTGAGGTGGAACATGGCTGTACTCCTTTGCGAGGGGGGCGACGGTCAGGCCACGCCGAGGTAGGCCTCTTTGACCGACGGGTCGTGCAGCAGCTCCGCGCCGGTGCCGCTCTTGACGATGCGACCGGTCTCCAGCACGTACGCCCGGTGTGCCCGGGCGAGCGCCTGCTGCGCGTTCTGCTCCACCAGCAGGATGGTGGTGCCCTGCTCGTTGATCTCGGTGATGATGGTGAAGATCTGCTGGATCAGCATCGGGGCCAGCCCCATCGACGGCTCGTCGAGCAGCAGCAGCTTGGGTCGGCTCATCAGCGCCCGCCCGACGGCCAGCATCTGCTGCTCGCCGCCGGAGAGGGTGCCACCGGCCTGCTTGCGTCGCTCGGCCAGCCGGGGGAACAGCTCCAGCACCCGGTTGAGGTCCTGGGCGATGCCGGCCCGGTCCCGCCGGGTGTACGCACCCATGTCGAGGTTCTCCAGCACGGTCATGCCGGGGAAGATGCCGCGACCCTCGGGGGCCTGGCAGAGCCCCCGCCGGACCCGCAGGTCCGCCCGGAGCTTGGAGATGTCCTCGCCCTCGAAGCGGATCGCCCCGGTGGCGATCGGCCGGATGCCGGAGATCGCCCGCATGGTGGTGGACTTGCCGGCGCCGTTCGCGCCGATCAGGGCGACGATCTCGCCCTCGCCCACCGTCAGGCTGATCCCGTGCAGCGCCTGGATGCGCCCGTACAGCAGGCTGACGTCCTCAATCTCAAGCAGCATCGTCCGGTACCCCCAGGTACGCCGCGACCACCTTCGGGTTGTCCCGCACCTCGGCGGGCAGCCCCTCGGCGATCTTCTTCCCGAACTCCAGCACCACGATCCGGTCGGTGACGCCCATGACCAGGCGCATGTCGTGCTCGATCAGCAGCACTGTCACGCCGGTGTCGCGGATCTGCCGGATGAGCTGGAGCAGTTCCTCCTTCTCCGCCGGGTTGAAGCCGGCGGCCGGCTCGTCCAGGCAGAGCAGCACCGGGTCGGTGGCCAGGGCCCGGGCGATCTCCAGCCGGCGCTGCTCGCCATAGGAGAGGTTGCGGGCGAACTCGTGCATCCGGGGCCGGATGCCGACGAACTCCAGCAGCCGCTCGGCCTTCTCCCGGCCCTCGCGCTCCTCGCGCCGGTGCCGGGGCAGCCGCAGCAGCGCCGAGACCACGCTGGTCTTGTGGTGCGCGTCGGCACCGACCTGCACGTTCTCCAGCGCGGTCATCTCCGGGAAGAGGCGGATGTTCTGGAACGTCCGCGCCATGCCCATCTTGGTGATCTGGTGCCGCTTCTTACCGCTGATCTTCTGGCCACGGAACCGGATCTGGCCCTCGCTGGGCTGGTAGATGCCGGTCATCGCGTTGAAGCAGGTGGTCTTGCCGGCACCGTTCGGGCCGATCAGCCCGAGGATCTCCCCCTTGTAGAGGGTGAAGTCGACGTCGTTGAGCGCCACCACACCACCGAAGCGCAGCGTGACGTGGTCGACCTCCAGCAGCGGTTCCCGCGCCGGGACCGTCTCGACGGCGGGCGCGCCCGCCTGGGCCGGAACGGCCGGGGTCTGTTCGGTGTCACTCACCGACGATCACCTCCTTGCGACGGTCCTTGAACTCCGCCGCCCGTCGTCGGTTGGGAATGATGCCCTGTGGGCGGAAGATCATCATCACCACGAGCACCACGCCGAAGAAGAGGAAGCGGTACTCGTAGAGCTCGATGCCGAACAGCTCGATGCCGCGGAACCGCTCGATCATGTACGCCACCAGGCCGCCGCCGACGATCGCGCCGACGATGTTGCCCGAGCCGCCCAGGATGACCGCGGCCAGGATGATGATCGAGTTGAGCAGCTCGAAGTTCTGCGAGTTGACGAAGTTCTGCTTGCCGGCGAAGAGCGCGCCGGCCAGGCCGGCGATCGCCGCGCCCGAGGCGAACGCCCAGAGCTTGAACTTGAAGGTCGGCACGCCCATCAGCTGGGCGGCGTCCTCGTCCTCCCGGATCGAGATCCAGGCCCGGCCGACCCGGCTGTGGGTCAGGTTCCGCACCCCGATCACCACCAGGATGATCAGCGTGAGCACCAGCCAGTAGTACGGGCGGGCGTCGAGCACCCCGAACAGCGGCTTGCCGTCGGCGTACTTGCCGGGCGGGTGCGGGATCTGGTTGAAGCCCCGCTGGCCCTTGAGGAACTCGGAGCTGGTCGCCGCGATCCGGATCATCTCGGCGAAGCCGAGCGTCACCAGCGCCAGGTAGTCGCCGCGCAACCGCAGCGTCGGGGTGCCGAGCATGACGCCGGAGACCATGGTGAGGGCGATCGCGACCGGCACCACCAGCAGCCACGGCCAGAGCGTCTTGAGGTCACTGCTCGGCGAGGTCAACACCGCCACGGTGTACGCGCCGACGGCGAAGAAGCCGAAGTAGCCGAGGTCGAGCAGGCCGGCGAAGCCGACCACGATGTTCAACCCGACCGCCAGCAGCACGTAGATCGAGACGGTGAACAACACCTGGGTGAAGTTGGAGCCGGTGGTGGGGATCGGCCCCAGGTACTGGTAGAACTCCTTGTTCGGTAGCGCGTAGAAGAACGCGATGAGCGCCACCAGCGCCGCCCAGCGCACCCAGCGCGGGGCGTCGTGCCACCGCTGCGCGACGGCCTCGCGGCCGTGCCGCAGCCGTGTCCGGATCCCCTGTTGCTGCTCGGGGGTCGGCGGATTAACCGTCGTCGTCATGCCCGTGCCCTTCCCAGCGATTCGCCCAACAGACCGGTCGGCCGGAACATCAACAGCACCACCAGCACGGCGAAGGCGGCGAAGTCCTTCCACTGGCTACCGAACAGACCCGCCGCGTAGTTCTCCAGCACGCCCAGCAGCAGGCCGCCCAGGAGCGCGCCGCGCAGGTTGCCGATGCCGCCGAGCACCGCGGCGGTGAACGCCTTGAGCCCGAGCAGGAAGCCGACGCTGTAGGTCAGGGTCTGGATCCGCACGTCGTAGAGCAGGCCGGCGACGCCGGCCATCGAGCCACCGGCGATGAACACCATCAGGATGACCCGGTCCTTGTTGACCCCCATCAGCGCGGCGGTGTTGGCGTCCTGGGCGACCGCCCGGATGCCGCGGCCGACCCGGCTACGGTTGATGAACTGGTCCAGCGCGACCATCATCGCCAGCGCGGCACCGAGGGTGAGCAGCTGGATCCCATCGATCGGCACCTTGCCCAGGTGGAACACCGGTTCGGAGCTGACCAGCTTGGGCGCGCTCTCCGGAAGGCGGCGGGTGTAGACGCCGAATGCCTCGGAGATCGCGATCGACGCGCCGATGGCGGTGATCAGGAAGGCAAGCGGTGGGGCGTTGCGCTTGCGTAGCGGCCGGTACGCCACCCGCTCGATCACGGTCGCCGTGCCGGCGGAGGCGATGGCCGCCACGATCATCGCGACGAGCAGGTAGAACAGGATCGAGCCGAGCCCACTGACCTGGGAGTCCTGGTCGAGGCCGAAGGCGTTCCAGGTCCAGATGGCGGCGAACGCGCCGGCGATGAAGACCTCGGAGTGCGCGAAGTTGATGAGTCTGAGTACGCCGTAGACAAGCGTGTAGCCGAGCGCGACCAGGGCGTAGATCGCACCCTGTGTCAGGCCGGTCGTGGTGAGTTCCCCGAAGTTGGAGAACAGTCCGTCGAAGTTCACGGGAGGGCCGCTCCGTCAGGTGAGGAGAAAGAGAAGGTGCGGCCGGGAGCGAGCTAGCTCCCGGCCGCACCCGCGATCTGTCGTCAATCGCTCACGGCGACCGTGGTCAGGACTTCGGGATCTCCTGGTCGGGGACGACCTTGCCGCCCGTGACCTTGAAGGCCCAGACCTTCACCTGCGCCGGGTCCAGCTCGCCGCCCTCGACGAACTTGTAGTTGGCCGCGACACCCTCGCCGCTGTAGCCCTTCACGAACTCCAGCAGGTCGGCCCGGGTGGTCTTCTTGGCCTTGATGCCGGCGAGCAGGATGTTCGCGGCGTCGTAGGAGGTGTCGCTGTAGGTGCCCGGCTCGGTGCCGTTGAGCGCCTTGAACTCCTCGACGAACGTGCCACGGGCCTCGGTGGCCGGCGCGCACGGGCAGGTGAGGATGGTGCCCTCGGCGGCGGCGGCGCCGGCCGAGGTGATGTACGCCGGGTCGTTGGTGCCGTCGCCGGCGACCAGCGGGGCGGTGACGCCGGCAGCGGTGAGCTGCTTGCGGATCAGGCCGGCCTCCTGGTAGTAGCCGCCGAAGAAGACGGCCTTGACGTTGGCGGCCTTGACCTTGGTCACCACGCCGGAGAAGTCGGTCTGCTTGCCCTCACCCTGGACCTTGTCCGAGCCGGCGACCGAGCCGCCGAGGACCTTCTTGACCTCGTCGGCCAGGCCCGCGCCGTAGGCGGACTGGTCGTCGATGACGTAGACCTTGTCGGCCTTCATCACGTTCTTGATGTAGTTACCGGCCGCCGGGCCCTGGCTGAAGTCGTTGCCGACCGCCCGGAAGAAGGTCTTCCAGTTCTGGTCGGCAAGGCTCGGACGAGTGGCGGAGGGGGTGATGGTGACCAGGCCGGCCTCGTTGAACAGCGGGCCGGCGGCCTCGGACTCACCCGAGTAGGCCGGGCCGACGATGCCGAGGATCTTGGCGTCGTCGATGGCCTTCTGGGCCAGGCCGGGGGCCTGGTCGCCGCTGCCCTGCGAGTCGAGCTCGACCAGCTCGACCTTGCAGTCGGCGTTCTCCTTGTTGTATTTGTCGACGGCGAGCTTGGCGCCGTTCTTCTCGTTGATACCCAGCGCCGCCGAGCTGCCGGTCAGCGCGCCGAAGAACGCGATCTTGCTGCCGCAGCCGTCCCCACCGGACGCCTCGTCGTCGCCGCCGCTGGAGCAGGCGGTGCCGCCGGCGACGAGCGCCAGCATGGCAACTCCACCGATCACGCGTGCGAGCTTCTGCCTCAAGGCCGGAACCCTCCTCCGTCACATGGCCCGGACCACCCGCTGGTTATTGGCCCTTGCGGGGGGCGGACGAACCAGACCGTCGTCGCCGGTCTGGGGCGGGACGTTATCCCACCGGGAAGCTGCGACGTAAGCCCCAGCAAGCGGGGTTGATCGAACCGTTACACGCCGTGGCGGATCGGAAACGTTAGCTGTAAGAACCATCGGTTACGAATGGCTTTCACTTTCCGTTCGAAGGTGTCGGGCAATCCGGGGGACAACCCCCGCCTATAGGCACTCAAACCCTCCCCCACCAGGCATGGGAGCCGCGGCCGTCGTCAGCCAACAGCAAAAGTCGATCTCCATCGCCGGCCACCGCCAGCGCCGTGTCGCCCCCATCGACCACCGTCAACGGCACCGGTACGGCCCGCCACGACGCTCCCCCGTCCGTCGATGCCCACGCAGAGCGACCGGCACCGTCCCCGGTGACCGCCACCAGGACACCCCGCACCGCGGTCAGCCCCACCACCGACAGCACCCCCGGGCCGATTGCCCCGAACCCGCCGGCCCGCCGCCACCGGGACCCGTCGTCGGCCCGCCACACGTCGAAGCCGTCGGGAGCCGCGCCGACCACCACCGGCACACCGTCGCGCAGGGTCGCCCGCTCCGCCCGGCCCCGCCCGCCCCGGGCCGGCAGCTCCGCCCGCCGCCAGGATCGCCCGTCGGTCGAGGTCCAGGCCACCGGCGTCAGCGCGGTGCCACCCGTCGGCAGCAGCGAACCGACCACCAGCCAGCCCGCCGGCAGGGCCACCACGTCGTACGCCGCCGTCCGGCCCCGGGCGTCCCCGGCCAGCTCCGGCAGGCCCTCGGCCAGGGTGAACCCGTCCGCGTCCGGGGAGGTCCAGACCGCCGCGCCGTCCACCCGGGCACCGGCGATCAACCACCCGCCCGCACCGGCCGCCAGCCGGGCCACGCTTACCGCACGCGGCCCGCCGAACAGCTCGAACGCCGCCGGGACCTCACGCAACGCGCCAGCCCCGTCGCGTACCCAGGTGCCGGTACGCGGATTGCCGTGCACCCCGCCGTTCTTGGCGCCCAACGCCGCCACCCGACCCCCGGCCGACCCGCCCGCCGGGCCCGGTGCGCAGGCCGCCGCGTAGAGCACGTGCTGTCGGCCGTAGAACGTCCGCGCCGCGATCGGCACCGGGGTCCAGGAGGAACCGTCCACGCTGGACCAGGCGGCCGGACGGGTCTCCCCGGCGGCGTCGACGACCCCGCCGACCAGGAACCACCGCCCGGCACAGGAGACCGCGTCACGCAGCAGCAGCCGGCCGGCCGGGCCGGGTGGTGCGGGCAGGGTCAACTCCTGCCAGGCAAGCTCCATCGGTGCCGCCGCCCGGCCGTCACCAGCCGTCGAACGGTCGTCATCGGCTCCGGGGCGGTCGCAGCCGGCGACCAGCATGACGAGGACACCGAACACCGCGAGGACGCGTCGTGCAGACACGCGTCGATGTTAACCAGTGACACCCGTCGACGGGCGACATCACACCGACCGGTTCCGGACCGGCCGCCGACAGGCGGTGGGCGACCACCCGATCCGTGCGGGACCGGCCGCCCACCGGAGGCGGGTGTCGCGCCGGTCGGTCATGATCCGGTGGCCGAACCGGCGGGATCCGCGGCGCGACCGGTCAGGTGGTGGGTTGCTCGGCGACCTCGCCACCGGCGGTCTCGGCGAGGATCCGCTCGGCGACCTCCTTCATGGTCATCCGGTGGTCCATCGCGGTGCGCTGGATCCACTTGAACGCCTGCGGCTCGGTCATCCCGTACGTCGTCATCAGCGCGCCCTTGGCGCGCTCGACCGTCTTGCGGATCTCCAGCCGGTCGGTGAGGCTGGCGACCTCCGCCTCCAGGGCGGCCACCTCGGAGTAGCGGGAGAGGGCGATCTCCACCGCCGGCACCAGGTCGCTCTTCTGGAACGGCTTCACCAGGTACGCCATCGCGCCGGCGGCCCGTGCCCGTTCCACCAGGTCACGCTGGCTGAACGCGGTCAGGATGATCACCGGGGCGATCCGGGCGCCGGCGATCCGCTCGGCGGCGGCCAGCCCGTCCATGATCGGCATCTTGATGTCGAGGATGACCAGATCGGGCTTGAGCTCCTCGGCCAACCGGACGGCGGTCTCGCCGTCCCCGGCCTCGCCGACGACCTCGTAACCTTCCTCGACCAGCATCTCGGCCAGGTCCAGTCGGATGAGCGCCTCGTCCTCGGCGATCAACACCCGCCTGCGCTCGGCATCCGTCTGCGTCTCGGCCACCAGCCCTACCCCCACATAGATCCCACACGGCTACCGCCCATGCTCTCGCATGAGCCTAGTCGGGTACAGTGAGCCACGCGCCCCGTGGGGTGACGCCGGGATGGTGGAACGGCATACACGGAAGTCTCAAACACTTCTGCCCGAGAGGGCTTGCGGGTTCGAATCCCGCTCCCGGCACCGCTGTCATACGTGTATTCGACGATGCCCCCGTGCATCCACCAGAGATCAGGGCCCGCGCACGGCAACTGCACCGCGCCGGCGGCTCGGTCGCCGACACCGCACGTGCCGTCGGCCTCCCCTACCGCGCGGTCTGGCACTGGTGCAACGACCGCCCCGAACCACTGCAGCAGGGCACCCTGCTGCGGTGCTTCCGTTGCCGGGACGGTGTCGACGGTCCGACCGACCCTGCGGCGTACGCCTATCTCCTCGGCCTCTACCTCGGCGACGGCCACCTGGTAACGACAGCCCGGGTGCCGGTGCTGCGGATCTACTGCTCCGAGACCCGGCCGGGGCTGATCGACGCGTGCGACGTGGCCATGCGGGCCGTACTCGCCACGAAGGTGCAACGGGTACGGAAGCAGGGTTGCGTCGGCGTGCAGAGCTATGGCACGCACTGGCCGTGCCTGTTCGCCCAACACGGGCGGGGCAGGAAGCACGAACGCCCGATCGTCCTGGCCGACTGGCAACGCGAGATCGTCCAGCGTCAACTGGGTGACTTTCTGCGGGGCCTGTTCCACTCCGACGGCTGCCGGGTGGACAACCGGGTGACCGTCCGTGGCCGGCGGTGCGTCTCCCGCGCTACCACTTCAGCAACGAATCACCCCACATCATGGGCCTCTGCCAGTGGGCACTCGACCTGCTCGGCATCGACTGGAGGATGAACCGTCGCAACTGCCTGTCGGTGGCCCGACGGACGGCGGTCGCCACCCTGGGCCGCCATGTCGGCCCCAAGAGCTGAGTCTTCCCCGGAGACCCGGCCAGGGGAACAAATCCGGCGCGGGACGGGTTGGGCAGTGGCGTGATCGACGTACCGTTGTCTGTTCTTGATCTTGCTCCGGTCGCCGCCGGGGCCACCGCCTCCGAGGCGCTCGGGCACACCACCGAGCTGGCCCGCCGGACCGAGGAGCTGGGCTACCGCCGGTTCTGGATGGCCGAGCACCACAACATGCCGGCGATCGCCAGCTCCGCACCGGCGGTGCTGCTCGCCCACCTGGCGGCGCACACCACCACGATCCGGCTGGGCTCGGGCGGGGTGATGCTGCCCAACCACGCGCCGCTGGTGGTCGCCGAGCAGTTCGGCACCCTGGAGGCGCTGCACCCGGGCCGGATCGACCTCGGCATCGGCCGTGCCCCGGGCACCGACCAGCGGACCGCGCGGGCGTTGCGCCGCACCATGGAGGGGCTGTCGGCGGAGGGCTTCCCCCGGGAGCTGGCCGACCTGGTGAACTACTTCAGCGGCGACGACCCGGGGGCGATCACCGCCACCCCGGGGCTGGGCCAGTCCCCCGCGGTCTGGCTGCTCGGCTCCAGCGGGTTCAGCGCCCAGCTCGCGGGTCTGCTCGGGTTGCCGTTCTCCTTCGCGCACCACTTCAGCGCCCAGCACACCCTGCCCGCGCTCCAGCTCTACCGGCAGAGTTTCCGGCCGTCGCGTTGGCTGGCCGAGCCGTACGCGATGGTGGCGGTGAACGTGGTCTGCGCCGACACCGACGAGCGCGCCGAGTGGCTGACCGGGCCGAGCGCGCTGTCGTTCCTCAAGCTGCGGTCGGGGCGGCCGGAGCCGCTGGCCAGTCCCGAGGACGCCGCCGCATACCCGTACACCGAGGTCGAGCGGGAGTTCGTCAGGCAGCGCCGCGACGGCCAGGCGATGGGTTCGCCGGAGACGGTCCGCCGGCAGTTGTCCGAGCTGCTGGCCCGCACCGGCGCGGACGAGCTGATGCTCACCACGATGGTGTACGACGTGGCCGACCGGGTGCGCTCGTTCGAGCTGGTGGCCGAGAAGGTTGCCGGCGGGCTCTCCCGGAGCGCTTGAAACACGCTCTTCATAGCCACGTCACCCCACCGTCGCGTAGGACCTCTAACTTTATGACCGGTGGTGGTACGGCACTCCCGGTCGGGACGGGTCGGGGGTGCTGCGGTGTGGTGCACCGGGTCGCCAGCTGAGCGGATTCCGCGGCTGGCGACCCGGTGCCTGCTTTTTCGGCCCTGACCGCACCGCCCTTACCGCAGCCGCCCTGTTCGGGGCGGTGCGGGCAGGGCCGCGTCAGCGCCGGGCCGGCGCCGTCAACGCAGGTAGATGTTGGGCGTGGGCGGGGTGGACATGCCGTCGCCGATGAAGAAACCCGGGTGCGGCGGCTGGTTGTAGGCGGTGTTCTGCCAGGCGATCGCCGCGCGGTACTGCGGGTCGTGCATCAGCGTGTAGATCCGGGTGCTGGTCTGGGTCGGGGTGCTGTAGATCCGCAGCGCCCGGTTGTCGCTGGTGCGCCAGATGACCTCCTCGCGCCAGTCGCCGAGGATGTCGCCGGAGAGCGCCGGGGTGGACTTGGTGCCGTTGTTGGAGGCCACGTCGCTGCCGGTGAGCAGCCGGGTCTCGCCGCCGGTGCCGTACTTGTCGATCTTGGTGCCGTCGAGCAGCTCCCGCACCGGGTCACCGTCCCACCAGGCGAGGAAGTTCGCCGACGACGGCTTGCGCCCGATGTTCTGCCCCCGGGTGTTGGCCAGGCCGTCGACCGCCGACGACCACGACTCGGCACCGGGGCTGCCGGCCCAGATGTCGGCCGAGACACCCCGACCGTTGTCGCCGTTGGCCGCGGTCTTCCAGATGATCTGGCCGGTACGCGCGTCGGCGAACCACGAGCTGGGCTTGCTGGCGTCCTCGTCGACCTTGAAGACCTCCAGGCCGGAGCGGCTCGGGTCCAGGTCACCGACGTGCAGGGCGTCGCCGTGTCCGTTGCCTGTGGAGTAGAGCAGCCGGCCGTTGTCGTCGATGGTGGCCGCGCCGTACACGATCTCCTGGCGGCCGTCGGCGTCCACGTCGGCGACGGAGAGCTGGTGGTTGCCCTGGCCGGCGGCGGCCGAGTTGCCGGAGGCGTTCGAGTCGAACGTCCACCGCTTGGTCAGGGCGCCGTTGCGGAAGTCCCAGGCGGCGATCACCGCGCGGGTGTAGTAGCCGCGCGCCATGATCAGCGACGGCCGCTGCCCGTCCAGGTAGGCGGTGCCGGCGAGGAACCGGTCGACCCGGTTGCCGTACGAGTCGCCCCAGGAGGAGACGGTGCCGCGCGGCGGGTCGTAGTTGACGGTGGAGGCGATGGCACCGGTCTGCCCGTTGAACATGGTCAGGTACTCCGGGCCGGACAGCACGTAGCCGCTGGAGTTGCGGTAGTCCGCCGACGACGAGCCGATCAGCTGGCCGGTGCCGGAGCGGGTGCCGTCGGCGGTCTTCATGGCCACCTCGGCCTTGCCGTCGCCGTCGTAGTCGTACACCTGGAACTGGGTGTAGTGGGCGCCGGCGCGGATGTTGCGGCCCAGGTCGATGCGCCACAACCGGCTGCCGGTCAGGGTGTACGCGTCGACGTAGACGTTGCCGGTGTAGCCGGACTGGCTGTTGTCCTTGGCGTTCGACGGGTCCCACTTGAGCACGATCTCGTAGCGGCCGTCGCCGTCGAGGTCGCCGACGCTGGCGTCGTTGGCCGCATAGCTGTAGGCCTCCCCGCTCGGGGTGGTGCCGCCGGCCGGCGGCTGGATCGGCACGTCCAGGTAGCCGTTGGCGAACTGGAGCGCGGGCGCGGACGCCGCCTGCTCCGCACCGCCCACCACGGCCCGCACTGTGTACGCCGAGCCGGCCGCAGCCCCGCTGTCCAGGTAGTTGGTGGCACCGGTGAGCGGCGAGGCGTTGACCTTGGTGGAGCCCCGGTAGAGGTTGAACGACACTCCGCTGGTCTCGGTGCCGAGCAGTCGCCAGGAGACCAGGTTGCCACTGCCGGAGCGCACGCTGATCAGCCCCCGGTCGAGGTTCTCCAACTGCTTCGCCCCGGCCGGCGGGTTGGTCGGCGGCGGTGTGGTGGGTGGCGGGGTGGTCGGGGGCGGCGTGGTCGGCGGCGCGGTGGTGGGCGGTGCCGTGGTCGGGGGCGCGGTGGTGGGTGGGGCGGTCGTCGGCGCGGTGCCGCCGGTGCAGGTGGTGCCGTTGAGGGCGAAGCTCGCCGGCACCGGGTTGCTGGCGTCGTTCCACGAGGCGTTGAAGCCGAAGTTCGCGGCGCCGTTGGTGCCGAGCGCGGCGTTGTAACCGGCGTCCTTGGCGCTGACCTGCGCGCCGGACTGGGTGACAGTGGCGTTCCACGCCTGGGTGACCTGCTGACCGGCGGTGTAGGACCAGGTCAGCGTCCAGCCGTTGAGCGGATCGCCGAGGTTGGTGACGGTGACGTCGGCACCGAAGCCGCCGCCCCACTGACTGCTGATCTTGTAGTCGACCCGGCAGCCGGCAGCGGCGGCCGAGGCCGTCACGGCGGTGAGGGTGCCGGCGGTGAGGGTGGCGACCGCGGCGGCGGCGAGCAACGCGGCTCGTCGACGGGTGGGATTCAGGTGCACGGGGAACGCCTTTCGCGGAGGTCAGCGCACGGCGACGACGCCGGCCTGCCCAGACCGGCGGGATGGTGCGCCACGCTGACGGTGGTGACGGGACGCCTTGCATCGACATCCATAGTTCGACTCCGCGCAGCTGGATCGTAGGACAACGCTTTCCGGCCGCACAACCCGTACCCGCTCTTGCTCCCGGGCGACCCACCTGATCGACTTGGCCCATGGCTGAGCACATGGACCCGGAGGAGTTCCGCCGCGCCGGTTACGCCGTGGTCGACTGGGTCGCCGACTACTGGCGGACGCTGGACCAGCGCCCGGTCGTCCCCCAGGACCCGCCCGGCACGGTCACCGCCGCCCTGCCGACCACCCCGCCCGCGCACGGTGAGCCGGTCGCGGCGATGCTTGCCGACCTGGACGAGATCATCGTGCCCCGGGTCACCCACTGGCAGCACCCCGGCTTCTTCGGCTACTTCCCGGCCAACACCAGCGGCCCCAGCGTGCTGGCCGACCTGGTCAGCTCCGGCCTCGGCACCCAGGGGATGCTCTGGGCCACCAACCCGGCCGGCACCGAGCTGGAGACGGTGGTACTGGACTGGCTGGCCGACCTGATGGACCTGCCGGCGAGGTTCCGCTCCACCGGCCCCGGCGGCGGCGTCATCCAGGACTCGGCCTCCTCCGCGACGCTGGTCGCCACCCTGGCCGCCCTGCACCGGGCCGGCAAGGGCCGCTGGCGGGAGGTGGGCGTCGACAGGCGGTACCGGGCGTACACCTCGGTGCACGGGCACTCCTCGATCGAGAAGGCGGCCCGTGTCGCCGGGCTCGGCGAGCAGGGCGTCCGGACGATCGAGGTGGACCCGGAGACCCAGGCGATGCGGCCGGCGGCGCTGCGCGCGGCGATCGCGGCGGACCTGGCCGCCGGCGAGGTGCCGGCCATCGTGGTGGCGACCATCGGGACCACCTCCACCACCGCCGTCGACCCGCTGCCGGAGATCGGCGCGATCTGCGCCGAGTACGGCGTCTGGCTGCACGTCGACGCCGCGTACGCCGGGGCGGCGGCGATCTGCCCCGAGCTGCGCTGGTCGCACGCAGGTGTCGAGCACGCCGACTCGTACTGTTTCGACCCGCACAAGTGGCTGCTCACCGGCTTCGACTGCGACGCCTTCTGGGTGGCCGACCGGGGTGAGCTGGTCGAGGCGCTGACCGTCATGCCGGAGTTCCTGCGCAACGCCGCCAGCGAGTCCGGCGCGGTCATCGACTACCGGGACTGGCAGGTGCCGCTCGGCCGCCGGTTCCGGGCGCTCAAGCTCTGGTTCGTCATGCGCTGGTACGGCGTCGAAGGGCTGCGCGCGCACCTGCGTTCCGGGGTGGCCCTGGCCGACGGGTTCGCCGCCCGGGTGCTGGCCGACGACCGGTTCGCCCTCGCCGCCCCGCACCCGTTCTCGCTCGTCACGTTCCGGCTGCGGGCCGGCGACGAGGCCAGCGCGGCACTGCTGGCCCGGGTCAACGACAGCGGCCAGGTGCACCTGACCCACACCCGGGTCAACGGCCGGTACACCCTGCGACTGGCCGTCGGTTCGCCGCTGACCGGGCCGGAGCACGTGGACCGGGCGTGGGAGCTGCTGTCGAGCGCGGCGACCGAGATCCTGGCCGGGACCGGGGACTGAGCTGCCGGCGTACCGGTAAAGGTCAGCGCTCGGCCACGACCAGCGCGTCGGGGGCCGCGTCCGGCGCGGGCGTGACCGGACGCGGTGCCGTCCCGGCGTCGGCGCGGGCGTCCGCACCGGCCCGGACGTCGGCATCGGCGGTGGCACCGGTGTCGACCTCGGCGGCGACGCGGGTGCCGGCGTGGACGTCGGCCCCGGCGTCGGCCCACACGTCGGCGTCGGCGTCGGTGGCGTGGGCGTCGGTGGCGTGGGCGTCGACGATGGCGCGGGCACGGCGGGTCCGGCGCAGCGCGCGGACGGCCAGCGTCAGGGCCACCACCCAGCCCAGGGCGAGCAGCGTGTAGACCACCGGGCGGGCGGTCGACCCGGCGTCGCCGGCGTTGAGCAGGATGCGGGCGTTGGTCAGCACGATCACCCCGCCGATGGTGGCGCCCAGCAGCTGGGCGGGGACGATCCGCACCAGCCAGGCGGCCACCGGCGCGGCGATCAGGCCACCGATCAGCAGCGCCGCGACGGTGGGCAGCAGGAAGCCCTCGCTGCCCAGGCCGATCAGGAAACCGATGCTGGCCGCCCCGGCCACCACGAACTCGGCGGTGTCCACCGAGCCGATCACCTTGCGGGGTTCCATCCGGCCGGAGACCAGCAGCGCCGGGGTGGCCACCGGCCCCCATCCCCCGCCGCCGGTGGCGTCGACGAACCCGGCGACCAGGCCGAGCGGGCCGAGGAACCGGCCACGCAGCGGCCCCGCGCCGGAGCGCTGGCGCAGCGGTCGGGAGAAACGCACGAGCAGGTACGCCCCGAGGGTGAACAGGATGCCGGCCATCCACGGGGCGGCGTTCTCGGTGGAGATGGAGCTGAGGAAGGTGGCCCCGACGAACGCGCCGACCGCGCCGGGCAGGGCGATCCGGGTGACCACCCGCCAGTCGACGTTGCCGAACCGCCAGTGCGCGACACCGGCGGCGAGGGTGGTACCGATCTCGGCGAGGTGCACCGACGCCGAGGCGGCGGCGGGGGCGACGCCGACGAAGAGCAACAGGGTGGACGAGGTGAGCCCGTACGCCATGCCGAGCGCGCCGTCGACGAGCTGCGCGGCCAGGCCCACCAGGGCGAGCACCAGAAGCTTGCGCACGAGCCCCTCCGAACTTTTCGGTATCTCCTATCGACTTGGTCGACAATGCGGCATCACGGCCCGCGGGTCAACCCCCTGATTGGTAGTTGGGACGCGCCACCGGCTCCGCCGGGCTCAGCTCCAGGCGCGCGGGTCGGCGGCCAGCTCGTTGATCCGCCCCGGCAACACCCCGGCCGCCACGTCGGCGATGCTGACCTGCTCCAGGATCTCCCGCTCGCTGGCCCGCAACGCGATCCAGACCTCCTGCAACGCCTGTGCCGCGCCGCGGTAGCCGAGCTGCTCGGGGCGCTGCCCCCGGACGTGGGCGAGGGGGCCGTCGATCACCCGGATCACCTCGGCGAGGGAGATCTCCGCCGCCGGTCGGGCCAGCCAGTAGCCACCCTCCGGGCCGCGCTGGGCGTGCACGATGCCGCCCCGGCGCAGCTGGAGCAGGATGCTCTCCAGGAACTTCGGTGGGATGTCCTGCGACCGGGCGATCTGCTCGGCGGTGACGGGCCGCGACCGCCCGGAGTCCGCGCCGTCGGCGACCGACGCGAGTTCGGCGGCCGCACGGAGGGCATAGTCGACCCGGGCGGAGAGACGCATGGCCGCAAGGTTAGTCGGCGGACCGTCCGGCCGGTCCGCCACCCTCCACCGAACGGCCGATCGCGTCACGGACGGTTCGCCGGACGGACCGTCCCCGCCGCCGGCCCGACCGGGCCTGCTACCGGCCCGACCGTGCCCTGCTACCGGCCCGACGGTGCCCTGTTACCGGCCCGACGGTGCCCTGCTACCGGCCGGGCGATGCCAACGGTGGCACGGGCATGGCACCATACCCGTGTCGTCGGCATGGTCGCCGAGCGACGACACAGCGCACCGGAGCACCGGCCGATAGGGGCAGCGACAGCGATGCCGGACGTGACACCGCTGAACGCGTGGGACCCGCGCCAGGCCGGGCCGTACGAGCTGGTCGGCCGGCTCGGCGCGGGCGGGCAGGGTGTGGTCTACCTGGGCCGTGACGAGCACGGCCGGTGGGTCGCGGTCAAGGTGATCAACGTGGACCTGCACCGGAACCCGAAGGCGAAGTCCCAGTTCACCAAGGAGATCGCCGCCGCCCGCCGGGTGGCGCCGTTCTGCACCGCGCAGATCCTCTTCGCCGACGTGGACGGTGACCTGCCGTACGTGGTCAGCGAGTTCATCGAGGGCGTCACCCTGCAACGGCACGTACGCGAGCAGGGGCCGATCGGCGGCAACGCGCTGCACCGGCTGGCCGTGGGCACCGCCACCGCGCTGGCCGCGATCCACCAGTCCGACGTGGTGCACTGCGACCTGAAGCCGGACAACGTGATCCTCGGGGCGGACGGCCCCCGCGTGATCGACTTCGGCATCGCCCGCGCACTGGACGTCACCGAGACGATGACCAACCGCATCATGGGCACCGCCCCGTACATGGCCCCGGAACGGTTCCGCGACGACGCGGTCGGGCCGGCCAGCGACGTGTTCGCCTGGGCGGGGACGATCGCCTACGCGGCGGGCGGGCAGCCGCCGTTCGGCACCGGACCGGTCACCGTGGTGATGCACCGGATCCTGCACGACCCCCCGGAGCTGACCGGGCTCTCCGGCCCGCTGGCCGCCCTGATCGGACAGTGTCTCGACAAGGACCCCCGGGCCCGGCCGCACGCCCAGGAGGTGCTGCTCCGCCTGCTCGGGCGGGACACCCACCCGGGCACCGGCGACGCGCCGCTGCAGACCGTGCTGCGGGCCGGCACCGACGCGGCGGCCACCGAGCAGGTGCCCCGGACCCTGACCACCACCCCGCCGGTGCCCCCGCCGGCCACCCCGCACGCGCCGACCGGTGCGGCGGCCGACCCCTGGCCGACCGGTGCGGCGGCCGACCCCTGGCCGACCGGTGCGGCGGCGGACCCCTGGCCGACCGCCGGGGTGGCGGAACCCTGGCCGACCGCGTCGACCGGCCACCCGGCACCGCACGTGCCGACCGAGCCGCCGGCGACGGCACCGTGGCCCACCACGTCAAGCACCCACCACGCACCGCACGTGCCGACCGACCCGGCGACGGCCCCACCGGCGACGGCCCGGTCCGCCCCGGCCGGACCGACGGCACCCCCGTGGACCCGGGCCACCGCCACCGCCCCGGCCCTCACGCCCCCACCCACCCTGACGGCCACCGACCGGCCGGTCACGGCGGTCACCCCGCCGGTGGGTCGGGACGGCTTCGGCCGGCGGCTGCGCCGGCAATGGGCCGACCCGTGGGGGGTGTCGACCGCGATCTTCCTCGGCTCGGTGGGCGCCGCCACCGGGTACGTCGCCACGACCGCCGTGGGCACCGCCGCCGCCCTCGGCTCGGTCACCCTGGTGGTGGTCTACGGTGTCCGTCTACTGGTCGCCGCCGCGCTGACCCCGCCCGCCGCGCCGGACGGCCCGCCGGAGCCCCCCGGGCGCCCCGCACCGGCACCCCGGTCCGACTCCTGACCCACGCCGAACGAACCCCTGGAGGACCCGATGGCCACCGCTGAGCGTCCCGCCCGATCGTGGCTGCCGTACGCGATGGCCGTCGTCGCGGGGCTCGCGGTGATCGGCGCGGCGTACCTGTACGTCCGGCCGGCACCCGGTACGCAGCGGGCGGACTGCGTGCGGTTGGAGGTCAGCTCCTCGACCGAGAAGAGCGAGCTGGTCGCCCAGCTCGCCGACCGGTACAACGCCGCCGACCGGCGTTTCGGCGGGCGGTGCGCGCAGGTGACCGTGCACGGCCTCAACTCGGGCGAGGCGATGGAGGCGCTGGCCGGCGGGTGGGCGCTCACCCAGCCGCAGGTAGCCGAGCCGCAGGTGTGGCTGCCCACCTCGTCACTGTGGACCGGGCAGCTGCGCCTGCTGGACAAGGCGGCGGGCCGACCCGCGCAGACCCCCGGTCAGTACCCGTCGATCGCCAACAGTCCCCTGGTCATCGCGATGCCGAAGGACAAGGGCGAGCTGGTGCAGCAGCGTGGCCCGCTCGGCTGGGCCGACGTCCTCGGCCTCTCCGGGGACACCGGCTGGGCGGCGTTCGGGAAGCCCGAGTGGGGCCGGTTCACCTTCGGCAAGGACAACCCGCACCTGTCCACCTCGGGGTTGGCCGCCACCATCGCCACCTACTACGCGGCGGTCAACCGGGCCAGCGACCTGACCAGCGAGGACCTCGCCCAGCCGGCGGTGACCCAGTTCGTCAGGCGGATCGAGGCCAACGTCTCGCACTACAGCGACGACTCGGTGGACCTGCTGCGCAACCTCGCCGAGGCCGACGCCGCTGCCAGCGGGGACGCCCCGGCGACCGACATGAGCGCGATCGTCCTCCAGGAGGAGCTGGTCTACCTCTACAACCAGGGCCAGCTCAGCCCCACCGGCAGCAAGCCCCGGGTTCCGCTGGTGGCGGTGCATCCCAAGGAGGGCACCTTCAACCTGGACCACCCGTACGTGGTGCTGCCCTCGGCCGACCCGGCGCAGCGCGAGGCCGCCGAGGACTTCCTCGCCTTCCTCCGCGACGGCGCGCAGCAGCGCAGCTTCGCCGCGCTGGGTTTCCGGGACGACGAGCGCCGCCCCGACGACAGGCTGCTCGCCGCCGTCCCCGGGCCGGGCGGCGACCGGCTCACCTACTTCGACCCGCCCACCCCGGAGGTGGTCGGCGCGATCCTCGGCAGCTGGAACACCCTGCGCAAGAAGGCCAACATCCTGCTCGCCGTGGACACCTCCGGCTCGATGAAGGCCGTCGTCGGCGACCAGACCCGGTTCCAGGCGGCGACCAGGGCCGCCAGCAAGGCGATCGGGCTGCTCAACTCCGCCGACCAGGTGGCGCTCTGGTCGTTCTCCAGCGAGACTCCGCAGCGGCCGAAAAAGCCCTACAGCGAGGAGGTACGGCTGGCGCCGCTGAACCGGGACGCGTTCAACCGCAAGCTGACCGGGCTGCGCATCGGCGGCAACACCGCGTTGTACGCGACGGTCCGCGCGGCGCACCGCACCCTGCTCGACCGCTACGACCCGAACCGGATCAACGCGGTGGTGGTGCTCACCGACGGTAAGAACGAGTACCAGAAGGACAGCGACCTGGACCGGTTGCTCCGGGACATCGCGCTGGACCCGAAGCAGCCGGTCAAGGTCTTCTGCGTGGCCTTCGACCAGGATTCGGACCTGGCCGCGTTGGACCGGATCGCCAAGGCGTCGGCCGGCAAGGCGTTCGACGCCAAGGACCCGGCCACCATCGACGACGCCCTGGTCAAGGTGGTCAGCAGCTTCTGACCCACCCCGGCCGGCGACGGGTCGGGGGCCGGGAGCCGGCGCCTGCGGGGTCCGGGGCCGGCGGGCACGGGCCGGGGGGCCGCCCGGCCCTGCCGGATCACGCGCCGACGCGGCGGAGCAGGCCCTCCTGGACGGCGCTGGCGATGTGCCGACCGTCGGTGGTGAACATCCGGCCGGTGGCCAGGCCCCGCGCGCCGGAGGCGGAGGGGCTCCAGCAGTCGTAGAGGAACCACTCGTCGGCCCGGAACGACCTGTGGAACCACAGCGCGTGGTCCAGGCTCGCCCCGACCAGGCCGCCCGGCCCCCAGACCTCGCCGTGCACCGACAGGACCGAGTCCAGCAGGGTCAGGTCGGAGGCGTAGGTGAGGGCGCAGGCGTGCAGCAGCGGGTCGTCGGGCAGCTTGCCGTCGATGCGCATCCAGACCCGCTGGTGCGGGTCGGCCGGGCGGTCACCGGGGCGTACCCAGCCGGGTTCGCCGACGTAACGGACGTCGATCGGGCGGGGGATCTGCCCCCAGATGCCGAGCCGTTCCGGGTAGCGGGCCAGCCGGTCGGACATCGTCGGGACGTCGTCCGGGCCGGGCACGTCCGGCGGGGTGGGGGCCTGGTGTTCCAGGGCCTGTTCCTGCCGCTGGAACGAGGCCGACATGAAGAAGATCGGCTTGTCGTGCTGCAACGCCACCGAGCGACGGACCGAGAAGGACCGCCCGTCCCGGACGTTCTCCACCTGGTATTCGATCGGTTCGGCCGGATCGCCAGGGCGGACGAAGTAGCCGTGCAGCGAGTGCACGAACCGCTCCGGGTCGACGGTGCGCCCGGCGGCGACCAGGGCCTGACCGGCGACCTGCCCCCCGAACACCCGCTGCGGACCGACCGGAGGGCTCATCCCCCGGAAGGTCATCTCGCCGGTGTGGTCGAGGTCGAGGACCTCGAGGAGCTGGTCGACCGCGGCCTGACCGGTCGCCGCCGGACGCCCGTTCACCGGATCACTTCTGTTCGCGACTGCGGGGCGCGCAACCCCGGCGCACTCCTCGCGCTCACCGGATCACTTCTGTTCGCGACGCCGACGGGCTCACTGGAGCGCCCGGGCGGAGGCGGCGTCGACCAGGGAGCCGAGCTGGTGTACGCGCAGGGTGTTGGTGGAGCCGGGGGTGCCGGGCGGGCTGCCCGCGACGATCACCACGTAGTCGCCGGGCGTCGCCTGGTTGAGGCCGAGCAGCGCCTGGTCGACCTGGCGGAACATGTCGTCGGTGTGCTGCACGAACGGCATCAGGAAGGTCTCCACGCCCCAGCAGAGCGCGAGCTGGCTGCGTACCTCGGGGACCGGGGTGAAGGCCAGCAGCGGCAGGTCGCAGTGCAGCCGGCTGAGCCGCTTGACGGTGTCGCCGGTCTGCGAGAAGGCCACAAGCGCCTTGGCCCCGATGGCGCGGGCGATCGAGGAGGCGGCCACGGTGAGCGCGCCACCGTGGGTACGCGGGTCGTGCTGGAGCCGGGGCACCCCGATCGAGCCGGCCTCGGTGGTGGTGATGATCTTGGCCATGGTGCTGACGGTGAGCACCGGGTACTTGCCGACACTGGTCTCGCCGGAGAGCATCACCGCGTCCGCGCCGTCGAGCACCGCGTTGGCCACGTCGGAGGCCTCCGCGCGGGTCGGCCGGGAGTTCTCGATCATGGAGTCGAGCATCTGGGTGGCCACGATGACCGGCTTGGCGTTCTCCCGGCACAGCTGCACGGCCCGCTTCTGCACCAGGGGCACCTGGTCGAGCGGCATCTCGACGCCGAGGTCACCGCGGGCCACCATGACGCCGTCGAAGGCGAGCACGATCGCCTCCAGGTGGTCGACCGCCTCGGGCTTCTCGACCTTGGCCAGCACCGGGCGGCGTACGCCCTCCTCGTCCATGATGGTGTGGACGAGCTTGATGTCCTCTGCCGAGCGGACGAAGGAGAGCGCGATCAGGTCGACGCCCAGGCCGAGGGCGAAGCGCAGGTCCTCGGCGTCCTTGTCCGACATCGCCGGGACGCTGACCGCCACGTTCGGCAGCGAGACGCCCTTGTTGTTGGAGACCGGGCCGCCCTCGGTGACCAGGCACCGGATGTCGTTGCCGGTGACGTCGCTGACCTCGACGGCGACCCGGCCGTCGTCGATCAGCAGCCGGTCGCCCGGCTTCACCTCCTGCGGCAGCTTGCGGTAGGTGCAGGAGACCCGGTCCCTGGTGCCCAGGACGTCGTCCCCGGTGATCACCACCGAGTCGCCGGTACGCCACTCGTGCGGCCCGTCGGCGAACCGGCCGAGCCGGATCTTCGGGCCCTGCAGGTCGGCCAGGATGGCGACCGGCACGCCGACCGCCTCGGCTGCCTCGCGGACCATGCGGTAGACCGACTCGTGATCGGCGTGACTGCCGTGGCTGAAGTTCAGCCTGGCCACGTTCATGCCCGCCTCGATCAACCCCCGGAGCCGCTCCGGGGACGAGGTGGCGGGGCCAAGGGTGCAGACGATCTTCGCGCGGCGTTTCACGCCCATCAGGCTAGTCTCTCCTCCGGGTCGACCTGTGGGCCGACCCCTTGCGGACTGAGGAACAGGGTCCGACGACGCGCGCGTGGGGCGCGTGGCCGGCGGGACGCGGGCCACGCCGGGTACGTCGGGGAGGCGCGGGCATCGGCGACCGCGCGCCGGGAATCGTACCGCTCACCGGCCACCGCCGTCCGCGCGCTCCCGTGCCCGTCCGCCCCGGCGGCGCCGTCATCGGCCGCCGCTGCCGGACCTCCTTCCCCGCAGGCCGCTAGCTGTCGGTCTTGACCAGCGGAAACTCCAGTGAGCCGGCCGGGCACAGAAAGCTCAGCACGTCGACGGTGTAGAGCCCGGCCTGCACCGCCGGATCGGCCGCCATCACGCTGCGTACGTCGTCGACCGAGCCGGTGCGGGCCAACCCGATGCCGATCGGCGGGGCGGGTTCCCGGGCCGGGCCGTCGATCGACCCGGCGACCAGCACCAGGCCCCGGCGTTGCAGGGCCCGCATGTGCGCGGCGTGTTCGGCCTGGAGCCGCTGCACGGTCTCCTTCGGCAGCACCCGACCGGCCGGTCCCGGATAGAGCACGATGCACTCGTACGTGTCGAGCGCGAAGTCCAGCTGCGGCGTACCGGTCATGGCGTCCCCCTGCGCGTCGGCGCCCCACCGCGCCGGTCGTCGACCCCGTCCGGGATGACCTGGCGGTGCCGAACCCGCCGCGCTCCCCCGGCCCCGGCCAGCGTCCCACGACCCGACCGCCCCCGGCGGGCGGTCGGGGCAACTGCCCGGGAGGCTGCTGCCGGTGCGCCGACCGGCGACGTGGGCGCACCCGGTCCGGCGCGGTCCGACGGGCGGGACGGCGGCGCTCCGACGTCCCGCACCGGGGATCGACCGACGTGGGTGTCGGCTGACGCTGGTACGGTCCGACTGATGGGAAAGCGCTCGATCCGCAGAGCGGAGGTCCCGACATGACTCGCTCCGCCGCCGTCGCCCCCCGGCCGCCGGACGACTCGCGCTGGCGGGAACTCCTCTCCCGGGCCGGTGACGCCGGCCTGCGGATCGTCGGACACGACTGGGCCGGCACCCCGCTCGGGCCGCTGGACTCCTGGCCGCAGAGCCTGCGCACCGCCCTGGCCATCTGCCTGCACACCCCGACCCCGGCGGCGGTCTGGTGGGGTCCGGAACTCGTGCTGTTGCCCAACGACGGTTACCTGGCGCTGTTCGACCCGGCCGGACGGGAGTCGCCGGGCCGGCGGGGCGCGGCGGTCTGGCCGGACGCCGTGCCGGCGCTGACCGAGGTGCTGACCGCCGCCCGGGTCACCTGCCGGCACGAACGCGACGTCGACGTCGGTGCGGGTCGACGGCGGCTGGTCTGCTCGTCGGGCCCGGTCGTCGACGCCCTCGGCCACCCCGGCGGCGTCTTCACCACGATCACCGACGCCCCCACCGAGGGGGACGTTCCCGCCCAGCGGGCCGGGGACCGGCGACGGGCGCTGCGGCAGGCCCAGGGGCTGGCCCGGCTCGCCGGGTCGCTCAGCGCAGCCGGCAGCACGGCGGCGGTGACGGAGGTGGTCACCTCGGTCACCCCGGCGCTGGTCGGCGCGGCAGAGGTCCGGGTCGCGGTGGCCACGGCCGGCGCGTTGGACCTGGCGGTGGCCGGCGGCACCGGGCCGTCCCGGCTGGCGGTCGCCGACGACGAGCCGCTGGCCCGCGCGGTACGCGAGGAGACGACCGTGCCGCTGCCCGACGGGATCTGCCTGCCGCTCCGCGACGGCGGTGGCGCGGTGCTCGGCGCGCTCGAGGTGCGCTGGGCCGGGCCGGTCACCGACGAGGAGGCCCGCCGTACCCTGCTCGACGCGGTGGCGGGGTTGTGCAGCCAGGCGTTGCGGCGGGCCGAGTTGACCGCGTCGGCGCGGGCGATGGCGGAGTTCGCCGCCCGGCTCAGCGTCACCCGGTCCACCGCCGAGGCGATCGAGGTGATCCTGGACGCCGCCCCGACGGCGCTCGGCGCGGCACTGCCCGGCCTGGCGATACGGGACGAGGGCCGCCGGGTCCGGGTGTGGCACGGCGAGCTGCCGACCGGGCTGGTCGCCACCTTCGACGACCTGACCATCGACGATCCGCGGCCGATCGCCCGCGCGCTGCGCACCGGTGAGCGGATCATCCTGCGCAACCGGGCCGAGTTCGCCGCCCGCCATCCCGACCTGCCGGACCTGGCCGCGACGTACGGCATGGTGACCACCGTGGTGCTGCCGTTGTTGGACGCGTCGAGGCGGCCCATCGCCGCACTGGGTTTCGGCTGGCCCCGGGAACGGCCGCTGCACGACGACGACCTGGCGTTGCTGGACACCATCGCCGACCTGTGCGAGCAGACCCTGGAGCGGGTCCGGTTGGTCGCCGCCGAGCACAACCTGGTGACCCGGTTGGCGGATCGGCTACGCACCTCGGACACGGTCGGGTCGCCCGGCCTGGAGCTGGCCACCAGGTACCAGCCGGCGATGAGCGGCCTGCACCTGGGCGGTGACTGGTACGACCTGGTCGAACTGGACGAGGGCCGGCTGGGCGTGGTGGTCGGCGACGTGGTGGGTCACCAGGTCGAGGCGGCCGCCGACATGGCCCAGCTCCGTACGGTGGTGAACACCCTGATCCGCTCGGGGGTGCCGCTGGCCGAGGTGTTCCCCCGGTTGACCGGGCTGCTCGGGGTCGGGTTCCTCGGCACCTGCCTGGCGATGGTGGTCGACCCGGTCGCCGGCGAGGCGCAGATCGCCCGGGTGGGGCACCCGCATCCGGTGCTGCTGCGGCCGGGCCACCCGCCGGAGACGGTCTGGACGGGGCACTCGCTGCCGCTGGGGCTGGTCCGCGACCCGGTGCCGGTGACCACCGTGGCGTTCGGCCCGGGTGACCTGCTGGTGGCGTACACCGACGGGCTGGTGGAGCGGCGCGACCAGGCGTACGAGGCCGGGGTGGCGGCACTGCACGAGGTGCTCGTGCCGGTGCGCGACCAGCCGGTGGAGGTCATCGCGGACACCATCCTGACCAAGCTCTCCGGCTCCGACGACGACCAGGCGCTGGTGGTCATCCGGCACGCCGGCTGAGGTGTCGGTGCCCACATCGGGCGCGCAGGTGTTGCCGACGGCGATCTCCGGGAAAGCCATGGAGGTGGTGGCTAGATTTGCCGCTGACGACAACGCACAGGATCGAGGTAAGACTCATGGGTACCCACGCACAACCCGCCAAGGCGTCCGGCACCTACCGGATCGGTGGCGACCTCCAGGTCGACCGGCTCGGCTACGGGGCCATGCAGCTCACCGGGCCGGGGGTGTGGGGTGACCCGAAGGACCCGGCCGAGGCGGTCCGGGTGCTGCGCCGGGCGTACGAGCTGGGTGTCACGTTCATCGACACCGCCGACTCGTACGGGCCGTTCGTCTCGGAGCTGCTGATCAAGGAGGCGCTGCACCCGTACGCCGACGACCTGGTCATCGCGACCAAGGCCGGCCTGACCCGCTCCGGGCCGGGCGACTGGCGGCCGGTGGGGCGCCCGGAGTACCTGCGCCAGCAGTGCGAGCTGAGCCTGCGGCACCTGGGCCTGGAGTCGATCGGCCTCTACCAGCTGCACCGGATCGACGCGAAGGTCCCGCTGGCCGACCAGCTCGGCGAGCTGGCCCTGCTCAAGCAGGAGGGCAAGATCCGGCACATCGGGCTGTCCGAGGTGACCGTCGCGCAGATCGAGGCGGCCCAGAAGATCACCCCGATCGTGTCGGTGCAGAACCTCTACAACCTGGCCGACCGCAGCGCCGAGGACGTCCTGGACCACTGTGAGCGCAACGACCTGGCGTTCATCCCGTGGTTCCCGATCGCCACCGGCAACCTGGCCAAGCCGGGCGGCCCGCTGGACGCCATCTCCGCCGGCCACGACGCGACGCCCGCCCAGCTCGCGCTCGCCTGGCTGTTGCGCCGCTCGCCGGTCATGCTGCCCATCCCGGGTACGTCCTCGGTTGGTCACCTGGAGGAGAACGTGGCCGCCGCGCAGGTCGAGCTCACCGACGCCGAGTACGAGGCCCTGGCCAAGGCCGCCTGACCCGGCCCGGCCCCGGCCCGGCCCCGGCCGACCCCCGCTGCCGCTGCCGGCTGACCGCATGCTGGCTCCCGACTCGCGGCTCCCGGCTCGCGGCTCGCGGCTGACCGGCTGACGGCGCCGGCTCACGGCTGACCGACTACCGGCTGCTGGCGGCCGACGGCGGCTAGCAGCGGCGGACGGCTGGCGGCTGGCGGCTGGCGGCGGCGGACGGCTGTGATGTGGCGATGGCAAGCTTTCGCGTCGGCGTGTCGCGCCGGGCCACAGTATGTCGAGTAGTCCTCATGCCCGTCCGTCATATTTATGACGGACGGGCATGAGGACTACAGAGGAACATGCCCCGGCGCAGGCTCCCGGCGCGAGGCTCCCGCGGTGCCGCCCGGTCTGCGACCCGACCGACCCCGACCCGACCGACCCCGACCCGACCGACCCGGCCCGACCGACCCGACCCGACCGACCCGGCCGACCCGGCCCGACCACCCGGCACGACCCGACCCGACCGGCCCGACCCGGCGCGACCAGCGCGGACCCGGCACTACCGACACGAGGCCAGCTCGACCGACACGAGGCCAGGCTCGACCGGCACAGGGCCAGGCTCGACCGACACGAGGCCAGGCTCGACCGGCACGAGGCCAGGCTCGACCGGCACAGGCAGCCCGGCCGACACAGGGCCCGGCCCGGGCGTCACAGGGCCAGGCAGTTGGGGCGGATCGCGGCGTCGGTGAGCGCCTGACGGACCACCGTGTACGTGGTGCCGTCGAGCACGAGACCAAGGTGGCCGACCACCCGCAGTGGGCACCATGCCTGCACCAGGACGTTGGTGGCCCCGTCGGCGAGGGTGGCGTTGCCGACCGGGCGGACGAGTTCGTCCTGGTTGGTGCGGATGGTGGTCCAGCGCACCGACCCCGGGGTGTCGTCGCCGGCGTTGAGGCTGGTCAGGAAGTCCGAGCCGATGGACATCTGCTGGCAGGCGATGATGCCGACGCAGTCCCCCAGCCCGGCGAACGCGATGATGTTCGCCACGTAGGTGCCCTGCTGTGGGCTGCCCAGGCTGACGTACCGGCCGATCCGGTCGGTACCGCCGAGGAATTTGGCGTACCAGCGGGAGACCAGGCCACCCTCTGAGTGGCCGACGATGTCCACCCGGGCCGCCCCGGTGGCGGTCCGCACCTGGTCGACGAAGCCGGCGAAGGCGCGGGCGGAGTCGGTGATGTCGCCGAACCCGAGTCCGGGGAGCTGGTAGACGTACACCCGGAAGCCGTCGGCGCGCAGCCGGGCGGCGATGGGTTCGTAGGCGATCGCGACACCTACCAGCCCTCCGACCACGATGACCGGGTTGGCGGTCGCGGCGACCCGGGCGAACCCCGGCTCACCACCCGCAGCGTCGGCGGCGGCGGGGTCGGCGGCGGGAGCGGCTCGACCAGTGGCGGCGGTCCGGTCAGCGGGGGCGGCGGGAACGACGGGGACGGATGGGGTGGGTGGGGTGGGTGGGGTGGCCACGGCGGCGGTGGCCGGGGCGAGCAGGGCGGCGGCGAGGGTGGTGGCGGCGAGGATCGTGCGGAGCAGCATGGCTGCGCCTCCGGTGGGAGGTACCCGGTGACCCGGGACGGCGGGCGGGGGATCCGATCGATCGTGGGACCGATGATGCGTGGCCTGTTTCACACCCGTCAATGGAAAGTTACGCCTCGGTAACCTCTTGTCGCGCCCACCGCACAAACCGGCACAACGGCCCGGCACGACGCAGTCCCACCCGGCACGGCGCAGTCCCACCCGGCACGACGCAGTCCCACCCGGCACGGCGGAACCGGCTCAGGCGGTGGCGAGCAGGGCGGCGAGGTGGCGTACGGCGGGGTTGGTGGTGCCGCGACGCCAGGCCAGGGCGACGTCGACGGTCGGCAGCGGGGCGGCGAAGCGCCGCAGGCGTACACCCGGGACTTTCAGGGCGCGGGCCCGGCCGGCGGGGACGGCCGCGACCACGTCGCCGTCGGCCACCGCGCGCAGCAACTGTTCGTCGTCGGGTTCCTGGCGGACCAGGTGGAAACCGCCGTCGGGCCAGACCTGGGCGATGGTGCGGTCGAACATGCCGGGGCCGTTCTCGCGGGGCCACATCACCGCGGGCAGGCCGACCACCTCGGCCCGGCGCACCCGGCCCCGCCCGGCGGCGAGCGGATGCCCGACCGGCACCGCCAGCAACAGCTCCTCGCGATCGACGGTACGGCAGGTCAGGCCCGCCTCCGGCAACGGCGGACGGACGAAGGCGACGTCGAGCCGGCCGGTGAGCAGCCCGGTCACGTTCGGTGCCGTCCAGCCGGTCTCGGGGACCACCTCCACCTCGGGGTGGGCCGCCCGGAACCGGGCCACCAGCGCGTCCACCCGACCACCCCGGGCCGACCTGGTGTACGCCAACCGCAGCCGGCCGCCGCGCCCACCGACCAGGTCACGGATCCGGGTGCTGGCGGCGTCCACCTCGGCGAGCAGCCGACGGGCTTCGCCGGCCACCTGCGCGCCCACCCCGGTCAGCGTGCAACCGTGGCTGTCGCGGTGCAGCAGGGTCACTCCGAGCTGCCGTTCGAGGGCGCGGATCTGCTGGCTGAGCGCCGGTTGGGCGATCCGCAGCCGGGCGGCGGCACGGGTGAAGTGCAGCTCGTCGGCGAGCACCACGAAGTACCGCCACCGGCGCAGGTCCACGTCGTCCGGCCGGGGCGGTCCGTCGGGCGGTGGCACCCCCATCCGACGAGCATAAGCGGGGCTTATCGCCGACTGCCGATTCTGTCTTGGACCGGACCGTCGGGCGGGGGAGACGATCGGGGTCCGGCCGCTCCACCTCGGGCGGCGCCGACGGGAGGTCGACGATGGACGTGGACGTGCTTGTGGTCGGGGGCGGGATCATCGGGTCGACGGCGGCGGTGCGGCTGCGGGAGCGGGGGGCGCAGGTGACGCTGCTGACCGCCGACCCGCCCGACGACACGGTGTCGGCGGTGGCCGCCGCGGTCTGGTATCCCAGCCACACCGACGCCGATCCCCGGGTGCTGCGCTGGGCCGTCGAGACACACGCGGAGCTGAGCTGGCAGGCCACGACGGGGGTGCCCGGGGTGGTGGCCCGGCCGACCCGGATGCTGCTACGCCGCCCGTGGACCGGCCCGCCGTGATGGGCGGCGGCGACCGGTGACCTGGCGACCGGGCCGGGCTTCGGGCCGTACGCGGCGGAGTTGCGGTTCACCGCGCCGACGGTGGAGATGTCGCCCTACCTGGGCTGGCTGCGGGACCGGTTCACGGCGGCCGGTGGGGTGGTCAAGACCGGCCGGCTGGACCGGCTCGTCGACGGGTTCGCCCTCGCCCCGACGGTGGTCAACGCGACCGGCCTGGCCGCCGGCCGGCTCGCCGACGACCCGGCCGTGCATCCGGTACGCGGGCAGCTGGTGCTGGTGGCGAACCCCGGCCTGACCACCTCGGTACGCGACGAGGAGAACCCGGCCGGCATCACCTACGTGCACCCGCGCCGGCACGACGTGGTGCTCGGCGGCACCTTCGAGCCGGGCGAGTGGGACACCAGCCCCGACCCGGCCACCTCGGCGGCGATCCGGGACCGGTGCGTGGCGCTGGTGCCGGAGCTGGCCGACGCCCCCGTGCTGCGGTCCCGGGTGGGGCTGCGCCCGGCCCGGCACGGTGGGCCGAGGGTGGCGGTGCAGGCCGGGGCGGTCCCGGGGCAGCGGCTGGTGCACGCGTACGGCCACGGGGGCGCCGGGGTGACCCTGGCCTGGGGCTGCGCGGACGAGGTGGCCCGGCTGGCCCTGGACGGCTGACCGGCCGGCGCACTCCCCCGCGTCACCGGCGTTCGTAGAAGGTGATGCTCACGCCGCCCTGGGCGGAACCCGGGTCGGAGCTGAGCCAGGTGTTGGCGTTGAGGAAGGCGTACGGGCCGGCGGCGCGGGCCTCGAAGGTCGGCACCAGCCGGCCGAACGCCCCGCAGTTGCGGACCAGGATCAGCTCCCGGTCGTCCGTGGACAGCACGTACCGGGCGTCAAGCGTGCTGGTCGCGCCGATGAGCTGGTAGTCCGCGCCGCCGGGCAGGACGGTCCCGGTCACCCGGCCGGTCACGGTGCCGCCGGTGATGGGGATGATGTTGCGGGTGCCGCGCTTGCTGGCCCCGATCGAGACGCTGGCACCGAGCGTGACGGTCTCGGTGAACACCGCCGCGCCCCGGGTGCCGCTGCCCGTCGCGCAGTCCCACGACTGGTTGGCGACGCCGGCCGGGTCGGTGAGCTGCACGCGCGGGTCGGCCGGGGTCACCCCGGAGACGTCGTACACGGCCAGGTGCAGGGTGTTCGTCGCGGTGTCGACCGTCCGGGTGCCGGCGTACGTCCCGGTGTTCAACCAGGCGTACGCGCTGGAGTTCGGGGCCTCGAAGTCGGGCACGATCCGGACGGTGGAGTCGCCGGCCGGCGCGACTCCGCAGCTGCGCAGGTAGATGGGGGTGCCGTCGTTGGTACGCAGGATGGCGACCTGTTCCAGCTCGGTCGCACCGTTACCGAGGGTGAGTTCGAGGTCCAGCCCGCCGGTGAGGATGGTGCCGTTGATCCGGTCCCCGGTGACCGTGCCGCCCCTGATGTCGAGGATGCGGCGGCGGCCGTACTGGGTGACGCCCACGTCACGGATCGCACCGAGCTGGGCGGTGGCGCGGAGGACCAGCCGGCCGCGCGTCGGTGGCACGATGCCGGCGGACCGGCCGCAGGCCCAGGACGGGTCGGGCACGATGGTCGCCTCCGCGCCGCTCGGGGTGGTGCTCGGGGTGGGCAGCGGGGTGCTCGACGGCGGCGGCGTGGTCGGGGTGGGTGGCGGCGTGGTGGGTGGCGGGGTGGCGGGGGTGGGTGTGGTCGGTGCCGTGGGCGTGGTGGTGCCGCCGGTGCAGGGGGTGCCGTTGAGCGCGAAGTCGGTGGGCACCGGGTTGCTGACGCCGTTCCACGAGCCGTTGAACCCGAACGACGCGCTCGCCCCGGTGCCGAGCGCGGCGTTCCAGGTGGTGTTGCCGACGGTGACCCGACCGCCGTTCTGAGTGGCGGTGCCGTTCCAGTACTGGGTGACCTGCTGGCCGGCGGTGAACGACCAGGTGAGCTGCCAGCCGTTGAGCGGGTCGCCGAGGTTGGTGACGGCGACGTTGGCTCCGAAGCCGCCGTTCCACTGGCTGGAGACGGTGTAGGTGACCCGGCAGCCGGCGGCGGCGGAGGCCGAGGTGGCGAGGCCGCCGGCACCGACCAGGGTGGCGACGGCGAGCGCTCCGGCGAGCAGGGACCGACGGTGTACGAGCCTCATCTGTCCTCCCGATCGGCCCTTGCACGCACGGTTATGTTTCCGCCAGTGTCCCGATCGGACAAACTTCTGTCAATCGATGAATCTCGATTGATTGATCGGAACTTTGCGAGGGGTGGGGGCGGTACGGGAGGCGGGGGCGGGTCGGCGGGGTGGGGTGGTTTGCGGGGTGGGCTCGGGGGGCTGGAGTTCGGCAGGTTGGACGTAGATCAGCCGGCGGGCCACCGCGTCGCCCTTGGCGTCGATCTGGTAGCCGTCGAGCCAGGCCCACCCGTCGTACGTGATCCACTCGGTGCGGACCCGGATCAGGCGGAACAGGATCGGCTTGACGAACTGCGGGCTCGCCTTCCGCGCCCAGAAGCCGTTGCGTTCGATCTCGCGTTCCTCGCGGGAGGACCGGCCGTCCTCCCCCACCATCCGGATCGACGAGCTGCGCCCGAACGGCGGGTTGGCCAGCACCAGGCTGACCCGCCGGTCCGGCTCCCGGCCGAGGGCGTCGCGCACGGCGATCAGCGACGGGCCGTTCGGGGTGCCGATGCCGTGCAGCAGCATGTTCATCGCCGCCAGGCGGGCCGTGCCGTCGACCAGCCCGGTGCCGGTGATCGCGCCGCCCGCGAGCCGTCGCCGCGGGTCGGAGGTGAGGGTGCTGCCGTGGTGGCGCTGGATGTGGTCGTAGGCGGCGAGCAGAAACCCACCCGTGCCGCAGGCCGGGTCGGTGATCGTGTCGTCGGCTGTGGGCAGCATGCAGTCGACCATCGCGGCGGTCAGCGCACGCGGGGTGAAGTATTGCCCCGCGCCGGACTTCGCGTCCTCCGCGCCCTTGCCAGCAACTGCCGGGAGCACTATGGGGGGAGAGGGGGTATGCCGGAGCGTCATAATTATGACGGACAGGCATACCTCTTCCTCAGGAATGGTCACGTCTCACTCCTGAGGAAGGGTCCCCACCCGGGGTCAGTCGTGGGGCAGTTCCGTGATGGAGCTGGCGACCTCGATCGCCGTTTCCGCGTCGAACCGCTCGACGTCCACCAGCACGTCGACCGCGAGGCCCGGCCGGACGAGCCAGAACGCCTCGCCCCCACCGGCCAGCCCGACGCCCTCGCCGCGACCGAACTCGGCCAGGGGCCACTCGGCGGAATCGCGCTCGTGGTAGCCGGCCAGGAACTCGCGCAACTGCACCAGTGTGGTCAGCCGTTCGCCCCGCAACACGTGCACCCGCAGGTCGACCCGGAAGCCGTCCTCCACCGCACGTTCCCAGACCCGGCTTGTGAAGGTGACGTCCTCCCACTCGGAGGCGAAGTCCGACACCAGTTCCCCGGCTCCCTCCGGCACCCGCCCCACGTGGAACCCGTCGAACTCGCCACCGTCGCGCCCGCCCACCTCAGCCATCCCCATCACCCCGCGGCCTCCAGCCCGTACCACCGACACGAGAGGTGATCACTTCATCACAGCAGAGCCTTCCTGTCACTACCGCCCGGCGACGCGCCCCCGAGCCGTGGACGCCCACGGCGTCGTCGATGACGTGAGCCAGCATTTCTCGACCGAACTGTCCACCGCCGTCGGGAGCGCTGGGCCGAAGTACCACGGGTGGTTGGTGCCACCACCAGAGGTCAGTTCCCCAGCGCGCGTACCTTGGAGATCGTCTCCTGGACCTGTTCCCGGGCCGGCTGACCACCCTGGGCGGCCTGGGTGAGCGCCTGCCGGTAGCTGTCGATCATGCCGATCAGCGGACCGGCGGCGATGCCCTGCAACGCCCCGGCGACCAGGGACCGTGCCTCGGCGGCGTCCTGCGCCGCCGCTGCCGTCTTCGCCCGCGCCTCGTCCAACTTCTGCGAGGCCGCTGCCAGCTTCGCGATCATCTCCGCCGCGCTCACACACATTCCCCCAGGTCTGTCGACACACCACAGTCACGCCGCCGCACCGGCGATGACCACAGAGAGCCTACGAGGTGAACACCGAACGCAGCCACCCCGTAACGGAACCGCACCCCGCCCGGCAGGGCCACCGCCACCGACGGCCTGTCGGCGGAAAGCCCGTCGTCGATCACTCCCGCTCGGCGACGAACACCCCGAGCCCATGAACGCCCTGCACCCAGCCCTGCGTCTGCAAGACGAGGATGGCTTGCCGCACGACTGTCGTGGAGACGCCGTGCTCGGTCTTGAGCTGCACAGTGGAGGGCAACTGGTCCCCCGGTGCCAGCCCTCCTGATTCGATCTGACCACGAATGTGGTCCGCGAGTTGCTGCCACTTGGGCTTGACGGGCATGTGTGTACTCCCAGGTCTGCCCCGCCATTCGATCACGTGCTACCACTCGTGACAAGTAACGTGTTGTCGTGCTTGCTATGCGTGACTAGATGTGTAAAGCTCCCATTGACCGGCTCCCAGGTCTGCAAACCCGGAGTTGGTCTGTTCCGCACCCGCACAGAGCGCCCGGTCGGGTCATCCCCCGACCCGACCGGGCGTGCCGAAGCCTGCCCACCCACACCCAACCGGAAGCCCGCCCCCGAACAAGGCTCACCCGACCAGAAGCCCGCTTGCATGCGCTCTGCCCACACAGCCCTGCTACCCGACCCACCAGACCCCGCCCGAGGTGACCGAACAAACCGGGAGCTGCCCCGATGGACAACCGACCCGACCCCGACGACCACCCCGACAACCGAACCGGCCCCGACCAACAGCGCCACGCCGACCGACGGCACCGAGCACACCCCACCCGCCGAGCGCACGACAACCAACGAGCGCACGACAACCACCGCGAGCCCGACAACCGCCGCCCGTACGACAACCAGCGCTCGACCGCCGACGGTCCCCCCGAACCCGGCGGTGACCTCGGTCTGCTCGTCTCCGACCAGGACGTCGAGGACGCCGACGACATCCTGTTCGCCCATCCCCCGCGCGTGGTGACCCACAGGATCTGCGGCTGCGGCGACGACTACCCGTGCGAGCAGGTGCGGTACGCCCGGCTGATCAAGGCCGTCGCCGCCAGGGGACGCCGGTGAACGCCACCGAGCTGCGCCGGTACGCCGCCGAACGGGCCGCCGAGGCGCGGCGGACGCTCGCCGAGCACGGCATCGAGGCGTACACCGGGGTCTGTCGGAGCTGCGGGCGGCCGGGGCCTTGTGACGCGCAGCGGGCGGCGCGGGCCTGGCTGGCGCACTACGGCGGCACGGTGGACGATCTGCGGGTCGCCTGGCTGTCGACGCTCGCGGCGGCCGACCGGGCCGGAGCGCAACTGCACGGGGCGGGGCCGCCGGGTCGGCAGGTGCCCTGGCAGGACGCCGTCGTCGAGTGCTGGCGGGCGCTGAACCTGGCCCACGCGGTACCGGACGATGCTGGTGGTTCGGCCGGTGAGCTGCTGGCCGGGCTGCGGGCGGCGCGACTCGACGCCGAGCTGGCCACCGCGCTCGTCGGCGTGGTCAGGCACCGGCTCGGCGCGGCCGAGGATCGGCTCCGTCGTACCGGCGGGGCGGCGGATCTGGTCGCGGCCCGGCGGCTCGGTGCGGCTCGGCACCGGCTCGACCTGGCCGCCGCCCGGCTCGCGGTCGGCGGCCGGCGCGTCGACCGGTACGCCGCGAACGTGTCCGGCTCGCCGGAGCCGGAGCCGCCGCCACCGCCGGCAACCGGTTCGGTCGCCGCCGTGGCCACGGGCAGCAGAGCGGCGGTACGCCTGGTCGCCGCCCGACGCCGCCGCCAGCGCCCCGGCCCACTCGGCCTGCTCCGCCCCGGCCCGCTGAGCCTGCTCCGCTCGCGCCCCGGCCCGTACCCGCGCCACCCTTCCCGAGAGGACACCTGGTGAACGATCCGACCGCCGCGCTGCGCGGCCTGCTCACCGGCCGGCTCCGCAGCCACGACCGGCGGCTGCGCCGGTTCACCGAACCCCAGTGGCGACGGTACGGCGACCTGCTCGCCGGGGCGCTGCTGGTCGCCGTGCGGCGGCGCTTCGTCGCCGGCCAGGACCGCGCCCCGGTGATCCGGTTCGTGGCGGCGGCCCGGGAACGCTACGACCCGACCGGCCGCGACGTCGACCCGGTACGCGCCGAGGCGCTGATCTGGGCGGCCCTCGGCGAACAGCCACCGGTGCCGGACGACCCGACGGCCGTGGTCGCCCGGACGGTGCTGCTGCTCGGGCTGCTGGAGGACGAGGGGCTGCTCCCCACCGAACTGGATGCCTTCCTCACCGCCGCCGAAACTGCCGCAACCGACACCGCCGAAACCGGCACCGACACCGCCGAAACGACACCGCCGAAGCCGCCGCAGGCACCGACACCACAGTAGATGCCGAGGCGGTAGGCGGCGGGTCAGCGGCACCGGGAGAGCGGAAACGGCGGGATTCAGCAGACGTGCGTCTGCCAACTCACCTTAGTCACGGTCATGGGAACGTAGAAGAATCCGTCACCAGGCGTGGCGCAGTCCGTGCCGGCATAAACAGCACAGCTATCTAACCACATTGATGTGAGTGGATCGGACTCCAAGCTACCGCCGGCAGGTTTCACCGTCAAGTACCTGGCACTCCCGGGCAGCAGCCGGCGACAGCGATCAGCGACGGGGTTGGTTGACACGGGGAATATAGTCGATCCAGATCAATTTATTCCGGGACTGAACGAGCTCCGGCCCCGTTCCTGAAAACCGTTAGGAAGGGAAGCTCATGCGCAGTTTCACCAGCCGAATCGCTGCGGGTCTCGCCGCCGCACTGATCACCACGCTGGCCGTGACGGTACCGGCGTCGCCCGCAGCCGCTGTCGAGACGCTCAAGGTCCCCGACGTCGGCCTCGTCTTCTACCAGGCCACCACGCAGATCATCGTCGGCAGGCAGGCCACGCCCGACGGTATCTGCCGCCCGGTCCCGGCAGAGGCGATCTGGGCGATCGGCTGGAACGGCTTCGGTTCCGTCTTCGGCTATCGGACCTCCGACTGCACCGGTACCGCGTCCGAACTGAACAACTTCCACAGTTGGCCGTACGAGGGCTACTACCTCTCCTATCGGGCCGGCTGACCAGCATTCCCGGTGGTCGTTCCCGGACGACCACCGGGACGAGGTCCCTTCTTCACCACCGCCGAAACGGCTGCCGCGCAGCAGCCGCCACCGGCCCCGCAGGCACCTCAGCGCACCAGGCGGAACAGCAGCAGGGTCACGCAGTACGCCAGCGGCACCAGCAGGGCGCAGACGAGAAAGCCCAGCGGGGCGTACCGGGGCGGATCGGTGTCGGCCAGGGCCGGTCGTCCCCACCGCCCGAGGATCAGCCAACCGGCGACGAAGGAGACCAGCGGCAGGCCGGCGCAGGTCAGCGTGGCCAGGGTGAAGCCGTCGACCACGCCGATGCCGTTGGCGACCACCAGCACCAGCATGGTCAGCGCCCCGACGGCGGCACAGCCGACGTAGACGGCGACCGCGCGGGCCGTCGGTGACCAGGTGGGCAGCAGAGCAGGCCGCTGGGCCAGCGCCTCGGCCTGCTGCCCCAGCCGGTCCGCCTCGTCGACCAGCCGGGCCGCCTCCGCCAACACCACCGCCGGATCACCGTCCGCTCCGGACCCGGGAGCCACCCCGGCCCCGGAAGCAGCCCCGGCCCCGGCGATCGACTCCGGAGCGGGAACAGCACCCGGAGCGGGGTCGGTCGCCGGGGGCAGGCCGGCGGCGGCCCCGAGCTGGCCGAGGCGCTGCTCCTGGGCGGCCAGCCGCTGACCGAGCCGGGTCACCCCGGCGTGCAGGGTGCGCCGGCGTTCCGCCTCGGCGGCGGCACCCCGCTCGCCCTCCCGGATCCGGGCGGAGAGCTGACGGACCGCCGCCGCGTACTCGTCGTAGCCGGCCACTCAGCGCTCCTCTTCGGGGTGGTACCCGGGGCGGACGAACGGCACGATCAGCGCGGTGCGCTGGGCGTGCCTGTCGACCAGCAGCGCCCGGTCGGGGCGTGGCGTCCAGGTCAGGTCGGTCACCCCGAGATAGAGCCCGAGATCGTCGGCGGGCACGTTCAACGCCACCAGGCAGGCCACGTCGTCGCGGTTCTGGCTGCCGCCGAGGTCGTCGGCGAGCCGGCGCAGGCCCCGCCACCAGCCGAGCAGGTGCACCCCGTGCCCCGGCCCCGTCCGGAGCAGCGACCGCAGGTCGTCGTGGCCGGACCGGAAGGTGTCGGGGTCGGCGACGGCGAGCGCCGCACCTGCCGCGTCCACCCCGAAGACCACCAGGTACGTCCGGCCGCCCCCGCCCGGGTCGGCCACCAGCGCACCGATCCGGGCGCGCAGCCCGGCCGCGTCGACCCGGGTCACCGGGTGCCCGGCGGCCTTCAGCCCGACGGCCGTGTCGTCGGCAAGTTCGTCGGCGGCGGCCACCAGCGACGCCAACACGAAATCGGCCTCCCCGGGCCGGTGCTGACCGGCCAGGCTCAGCGCGGCGGCCCGCAGCACGTGCCCGCCGGTCGCCGAGGTGCCCACCACGCCCAGGTGCCGGCCGGGCGAGGCGTCCAGGTCGAACCGGGCGGTGCTGCCGGCCACGTCGACAGTGCGGCCCACCAGCACCGTCGGGCGGCGGGCGGCGGCAGCGGTGGCCGGGACCGGCTCGTCCTCCAGGTGGGCGGTGGCGTAGCCACGGAAGACCGCGGGCGGGCCGTTGTCGTCAGGACGCGCGTCCCACAGCTCGTAGCGCAGCCGGGCGAGCTGCCGGGCGTCGGCGTGCGCGTCGGGGAACCGCAGCAGGGTGTCCGCGCCGGCCGCCCCGGCAGCGGTGTTGACCACCGCCGTGCCGATCTCCGTCGCGCCGGTGACCACCCCGCGCGGGCCGAGCACCGCCTCGCCGCCGGGCAGCGCCACCCGCAACGCGAACTGCCCGAACAACGACTCGGCCCGGCCGTACAGGGCCTCCACGCCGCTTGTGCTCTGGCTTGCCAGCACCAGGTGTACGCCGTACGAGCGGCCCTTGCGGCCCAGCTCCTCCAGCAGGTCGACGGCCTCCCGGGCCAGCCGGTCGTTGCCGGCGAACAGCACGTGGAACTCGTCGATCACGACCACCGTGCGGGGCACCGGCTCGGTGTCCGGCAGGTCGGCGAGCTTGGTCACCCCGTGCCGCTTGAACAGCCCGGCCCGCCGGCCCAGCTCCCGGCGCAGCTCCCGGAGCACAGCCAGGCCGTACTCCCGGTCGGACTCGACGCCGACGGCCCGCGCGTGCGGCAGGAACGACGGGTCCCGGTCGGTGGGGACGAACTCGGTGAAGCTCACCCCCTCCTTGAAGTCGAGCAACCACAGCTGGAGCTCCGTCGGCGAATACCGGGCCGCCAGCCCGTACAGCACGTCGAGCAGGAAGACCGTCTTGCCCGCGCCGGTGCGGCCACCGACCAGCCAGTGCGGGGTCGCGTCGTCGAACGCCAGACCCACCGGGGTACGACCGGAGCGGCCGACCACTGTCGACAGGCCGGCGCGGGCGGAGCCGGTCCAGCGCCGCTCGGGCAGCAGGTCGGCCAGGTGCAGGGCGGTGTCCCGGCGCACCTGCGCGCCCAGCCGGTCGGCCAACGCCTGCACGGCCGGGGCGGGCGGATCGCCGTCGAGCAACACCGGCACGGCCAGCCCGGTGCCGTCGTCGCTGAACGGCTGCCCCGGCGGGTCGCCGATCCGGGCGTAGCGTTCGTCCAGGCGTACCTCGGTGGTGCCGCCCAACACCGGGGCGGCCTGGCCGGGCGTCGTCACCGCGCGCCCGGCGAACAGCACGCACACCCCGGCGGTCGGCCCGGCGTGGGTGAGCGCGGCGAGCCGGGCCAGTTCCCGCGGGCCGGGCGCGGACGCGGCCACCACCAGCAGCAGCTCCGCCTCCCCCGCACCGGCGCGGGCGTGCGCCTCGGCGGTGTCCAGCAGCGCGCCGATCTCCGCCTCGGTGGTGGCGACGCCGCCGAGCACCCCGGCGTCGCGCAACGGGCGCAGCGGGATGAAGGTGGCACCCCAGGCGGCCGGGTCGATGCCGACTACCCGCACGCTGCCCGGTGCGGCCGTGGTGAGCAGCCGCAGCACCAGCACCCGCAACAGCACCGCCACCCGGGGATCGCGGGCGTCCCGGTCGACCGCCAGGTGCCGGCCGGCACCCAACGGCAACAGCAGTGGGAACCGACCGTCCGCCGTGGACGCCTCCCCGATGCGCACCGGCGCCGGACCCCCGGACGCCTGCGGGGCGGCCAGCGCGTCGGCGAGCCGCGCCAGCCGGGCGACCAGGTCGGCGGTGCGTTCCGGGACGGGCTGCCCGGCCAACCGGTCCAGCAGCGCACGGGCCGCCGTCCACCGCTGCCGGGCCTGCCGGTGCGCGGCGACCGCCTGCCCGTACGCCGATGCGAGCCTGCCCACCACTGCTCCCCACCGACGCGCGGACGAATCGAGGGAACCCTAGCGCCCCACCGGGTCGCGGCGCACGACCCGCCCACCGGTCAGACCGGCCGGCAGCCCGGGTCCGGCCCGCTGTCGGCGGCACCGCAGTGGAACACCTCGACCGGTTCGGCGACGACGTCCGGCACCCGGGCCACCCGCAGCAACGCCAACCGCTTGGCGACCGGCTCCCCGGAGTCGGGGGCGTACCGGACCACCCCGGCCACCCCCGGGTAGCCGGCGGCGGCGTTCTGCCGCAGCACCTCCGCGTGCACCCCGACCGGGTTGACCGCGCGGGGTTCCCAGCGCCGACCGGTATCGGCGTGCCGCAGCCGGGCGGCGAGGCTCTCCACCGCCCGCACCACCATCATCGCCGCGTCGTAGGCGAGACTGACCCGCTCGCCGACCGGCGCGCCGGCACCGTCGCGGCAGCGCGGCGGATCGAGCAGGCCGGCGGAGCCGACCCAGGTCAGGAAGCTGCCCCGGGCGTCGTCCCCGGCGGCCTGCGCGGCCCGCAGCGCGGCGCAGGTGGCCAGGGCCGCCTTCGACACGTACGTCACCGGCAGGTTGCCCGGGGCGCTTACCCGCAGCCCCGGGTTGGCCATGTACCTGTTGACCGAGTCGTCGCCGACCAGGTGCCGGGGCGGGTTGCCGCCGCACTCCTTCAACGCCCGCAGGAAACCGTCGAACTCCGACCAACGCCCGGCGAACACCAGCACCCCCCGGTAACCGCACTCGCCTGTCAACCGTTGCCCGGTACGCCACTCGTCGAGCCGGGTGAGCCGGGTGCCGAACCGCTGGCGCAACCCGTCGACCAGGGTGCCGACGTAGAGGTCCTCGGTGAGGGAGCTGTCCTCCCCGGTGCTGTAGTAGGCGTGCGCCTCGGTCACCCGCAGCACCTGCCGGGCGTACACCTCGATCATCGCGGCCTGCGCCGAGTTGGGCGCGGAGATCTGCAGGTAGAGGCTGGAGTTCTGATCCATCCGGTCGGCGGACAGGGTGGGCGCGAGCACCGGCAGGCCGACCCGGTTGAGTTCCCGTAACGCCGAGGCGGTGCTGGTCCGGCTCTCCACCAGCCCCACCACCCCGAGCACCGTCGGATCCTCACGGGCCAGACCCTCCAGCATGGCCACCGCCGGCCCGGCGTGGCGCATCTGCCGGCCCCCGTTGGCGACCACCACGTGCAGCAGGGCCGCGCCGTCGGCCGCCGCCGACTCCTTGAGCAGGGCGTACTGGGTGGTGGCCAGACCCTCCAGCTCCTCCCGTTCGGAGACGTACGACTCCTCGTCCGCCCGGGTCCGGTTTCCGGTGAGGGTGCCCAGGTAGACCAGGGTGAGGTATGGGCGACGGTGGTCGCTGCGCCGCCACACCTCCTCGGCGGCCCGGTTCTGCGCGAAGATCCGCCGCTGCACCGCCCGCAGCCGGTCCTGGCCGGGCTCGCTGTTGAACACCTGCGCCGCGCCGTCGCTGTAGCCGACGCACTCCCCGGCGATCAACCGCACCCGCACCTGACCGGTCAGCGCCGGATGGCAGTCGGTCGTCCAGCGGCTGTCCGCCCATGCACCGGCCCCGACCAGCAGCGCCAGCACCACCGCCGCCGGTAGGAACCGCCGCGCCCACCACGGCGGATCGGGGGCGACCAGCGCGGGCGGGACCACCCCCGGCGGCGGCGTGGCGTCGTCGGCGTCCGGCCGTAACGCCACCAGCCAGGCTGCCGGCCGCCGCAGCCGTCGGGTCTCGGTCACCGCCTCGGCCCACTCGTCGACCGCGTCGTCCGCCTCGCGCAGCGGGCGGGTGCCGGGCAGCTCCGGTGGCGGTTCGGCGGCGAGCGCCACCACCAGCAGCGGATCGTTGCGCCCGGTCTCGTTGCGGACGTCGTTGAGCAGCCGGGCCAGGGTGTGCCCGACGCTGCCGACGGTCACCCCGTCGAGCAGCAGCACCGGGTAGGCGGTCCGTCGCCAGTCCCCGGGCCGCCAGACCCGTCGCCGGTACGCCTGCCGCAGGTCCTCCAGGAAGGCGTGCAACAGCAGCTTGTCCACCTGGGCCGGTTGCTCGCCGTCGCGCCAACCGGCGGTGAGGCGTTCGGCGAACCCGAGGAAGGTCACCGACTGGCGGGGGGCCAGGTACTGCTGCCGCATGAACCAGCGGTACTGACCTCCGACGACCGGCACCCGGCCGGAGACGGCGATCCGGAACACCACGCTGGGCACCGCGCGGCGCAGCAGCCAGAGCAGCACCTGGAGCGCCGTGCCGACCCCCGATTCCCCGCTGACCTGCGGCTCGTCGACGGGCCGCCGGCCCCGCCGGTCACGCAGGCGACGGACCAGGGTGGCCCGGCCGCTGTCGGCGGGGTCGGCCGGGTCGGCAGAGTCGGCCGGGCCGGCAGGGCCGGTGCCCACGCCCAGGGTCTGCTGCATGAGCCAGTCGGCCAGCGGGTAGTGCCGGAACCGCAGCCGGGCCGCCCCGAACGCCTCCAGCGACAACTGCCTGTGCAGTTCCCGCAGCAACGCCGGCACGTCCGAGATGTCGCGACGGACCGCCAGATCCAGTACGGCATGCGGCACCCGACGACCGACGCCCCGCCCGACGAAGCGCCGCAACAGCGCACCCGGGTCACTACCGGCGACGGCCCGGACCAGCCAGATCACCGGCAGCCGGTGGTCGCCCCGGCGGGGCCGGCGCAGCAACCGGGTCAGCAGGGAGAGCAGTTCGACGCCACCCGCCGGGAGCCCGTCCGGAACGGACCCGGAAGGCTCCGGAGTCACCGGCTCGACCATCGGGCACCTCCGCCGTGCTCTCGGGAGCTCCAGACCCCCCATTGTCGACGTCCGGGGCAAGTAGCGGATCGCCACCGATGCGGGGCGGACGGTTCCACCGCCGTCGATTAGGTTGTCGGTGCGAACACCCCGATGGAGGGAGTCCACCCGTGCGACGTGTTTTCACGGCGGCCATCGCCGCCCTGACCGTCACCACCGCCGGCACCCTGGTGACCGGCACCCCCGGCCAGGCCGACGCCCGACCGGGCAAGAGCCGGTCGGTCGCGGTCTCGGCCGCCCCGAAACCCGGCAGCCCCGGGCTCGGCGACCCCTACTTCCCCGACTACGGCAACGGCGGCTACGACGTCGACCACTACGACGTGCGGCTCCGCTACGAACCGGCGAGCGACCGGCTCAGTGGCACCACCACCATCCTGGCCACCGCCACCCAGGACCTCTCCCGGTTCAACCTCGACTTCCTGCTCGACGTGGAGTCGGTGCGGGTCAACGGGTGGACCGCCCGGTTCAGCCGGGAGGGCGTCCACGAGCTGGTGGTGACGGCGCCGCGTGGTCTCACCACCGGCCAGGCGATGACCATCGTGGTCACCTACTCCGGTGTGCCGTCGGAAACCCTGGTCGACGGTTACTCCGGCTGGACCCGCACGGGTGACGGGGCGCTCGCCGTCAACGAGCCCGAATCGGCCTGGTGGTGGTTCCCGGCCAACGACCACCCGCTCGACAAGGCCACCTGGGACATCTCGGTGTCGGTGCCCACCGGCGTCGAGGTGGTCAGCAACGGCGTGCAGCCCCGGCCCCCGCTGGCCGAGGCCGGCAACCGGACCCGGTGGAGCTGGCGCAGCACCAAGCCGGGCGCCACCTACCAGGCGTTCCTGGCGATCGGCCAGTACGACATCGTCACCGACACCGCGCCGAACGGGCAGCCGGTGATCAACGCCTACAGCACCACGCTGGGCGTGCAGGGGCCCGCCGCCCGGGCCAGCATCGAACGCACCGCCGAGATCGTCGACTGGGAGAGCGGCCTCTTCGGGCCGTACCCGTTCGAGGCGCAGGGTGGCGTGGCCGGGCCGGTCGACGGCATCGGCTTCGCCCTCGAGACGCAGACCCGCCCGGTGTACGGGCCCGGCTTCTGGCGACGCGGCAGCAACCCGTACGTGGTGGTGCACGAGAACGCCCACCAGTGGTTCGGCGACTCGGTCTCGGTGGCGAACTGGAGCAACATCTGGTTGAACGAGGGCTTCGCCTCGTACGCCGAGTGGCTCTGGTCGGAGGCGCAGGGTGAGGGCACCGCGCAGGAGCTGTTCGACTTCACGTACGGCAACTACCCCGCCGACGACCCGTTCTGGCAGGTCCTGCCGGGCAACCCGGGTGCCGGTGCGATCTTCGACGACGCGGTCTACGACCGGGGCGCAATGGCGCTGCACCAGCTCCGGCGGGCTGTCGGTGACGACGCGTTCTTCCGGATCCTGCCCGCCTGGACCGCCGAGCACCAGTACGGCAACGGCAGCATCGCCCAGTTCCAGGCCCTCGCCGAGCGGATCTCCGGCGTCGACCTGGACCCGGTCTTCACCACCTGGCTGTTCACCCCCGGCCGCCCCACCCCGGCCGCCGCCACCCGCACCGCGACCGCCCCGGCACAGCCGAAGTCGTGGTCACAGATCCGGGCGGCGCACCAGCTGATGGCGCGCTGACCGACCCCGGTTCGGGCTGCCTGCCCCAGGCACCGGGGCGGGCAGCCCGAACCGGCCCCACCCCTGCGCATCTCACGGGGCACCCGACCGGCCCGACATTCCCGACAGTCCTGCCGGCGGCCCCGGCCCCGACCTGACTCTGCTCCAGAGCATGCGCTGGCCCCGACTCCAGCCTTCTCACGACGGTCTGGCCTTGCCTTCGCCCCGGCTTGCACTGGTCCCGGTCTTGGTTCTGACCCCTGCTCCGGCTCGGCTTGGGCCAGCCCCGGGCCGGCTTCGACCCGGCCGGAACAGTAGCCCCGCAGACCAACCCCGGACCGCCTTTACGCCAGCCGGAACAGTAACCCCGGAGAGCAGTATGCCCAGCAGGCATGAATATGCCTGCTGGGCATAGCAGCCTCTGCGGACAGTGCCCAACCCGAGCCAGCTCGCCTCCCGGTGGGCACCGTCCCTGCTGTCCCGCACCCGCACCAGCACCAGCACCCGCACCGGCGGACCCGCCGGCCCGGAGCGGTACCGGCACCCAGCACGAGAACCGGGACAGGTAGTGCCGCGAGACCGGCTGCCAGCTGACGGAGTGGACCCGGCGGGCCCAGGCGGGGCCGTGCGGGCCGATCCCGGCTCCGGACGCTGTCAGCCGACCTGCGGACCAGGTCGGCTGACAGCACCAGCGAAGCGGACGGACCAGCGGGCGGCGAGGGATTCGGCGGGTCGGGGGATCAGCGGGCGGCCAGGGGTTGCCGGGCCGGGTCGACGGGGGCGGGCAGAGTGCCGACCCCGCCCAGGTAGGAGTGGATCGCGGCGGCGGCGGCCCGTCCCTCGGCGATCGCCCAGACGATAAGCGACGCGCCCCGGTGCATGTCACCGGCGACGAAGACGCCGTCGGTGTCGGTCTGCCAGTCGGGGCGGGCGTCGACCGCGCCCCGGGCGTTGCGGGTCACCCCGAACTGGGCCAGCAGCGGCTGTTCCTCGGTGCCCTCGAAGCCGATGGCCAGCAGCACCAGGTCGGCCGGCAGCTCCCGTTCGGATCCGGGCAGCGCGGTGACCACCCGTCGGCCGTCCCGCCGCTCCACCGTCACCTCGGCGATCCGGACACCCTTGACCTGGCCGGTGCCGTCGTCCACGAACTCCTGCACCGCCACCGCGAAGACCCGCTCGCCGCCTTCCTCGTGCGCCGGGTAGTTACGCAGCACCCACGGCCAGGTCGGCCACGGGTCCCGTTCGGCGTCCCTGCCGTGCGGCGGCTCCGGATAGAGGTCGAGCTGGTGGACACCGGCCGCGCCCTGCCGGTGGGCCACGCCCAGGCAGTCGGCGGCGGTGTCGCCACCCCCGATGATCACCACGTGCTTGCCGGCCGCGTCGATCGGCGTGCCGTCGGGCAGTACCGCCGTCGCGGGCCCGCCACCATCGGACCCGGTGCCGCCGGCCACGCCATCGCCCTGCAGGCCGCCACCGGTCACGCCATCGCCCTGCAGGCCGCCACCGGCCACGCCGGAGCCGGCGGCAGCCGCGTCGGCCACCACCCGGTTGGCGGCGACCAGGTGGGTCATCGCCTGGTGTACGCCGCGCAGCGGCCGACCCGGCGTCTCCGGGGTGTCCCGTCCCTGGAGCGCACCGCAGGCCAGCAGCACCGCGTCGTGCCGGGACCGCAGCTCCTCGGCGGTCACGTCGACGCCGACGTTCACGCCGGTACGGAACTGCACACCCTCGGCGACGAGCTGGGCCAACCGCCTGTCGATGTGCTGCTTCTCCAGCTTGAAGTCGGGGATGCCGTACCGGAGCAGGCCACCGATCGCGTCGTCGCGCTCGTAGACGGTGACGGCGTGACCGGCGCGGGCGAGCTGCTGGGCGGCGGCGAGCCCGGCGGGGCCGGAACCGACCACGGCGACCGACCGGCCGGTGGACGCCGGCACCGGGTGGGGGTTCAGCCCGCCCCGGGCCACCGCCGCGTCGGCGATCTCCACCTCGACCTGCTTGATGGTGACCGGCTGCTGGCCACCGAGGCCCAGTACGCAGGCCGCCTCGCAGGGCGCCGGGCAGAGCCGGCCGGTGAACTCGGGGAAGTTGTTGGTGGCGTGCAACGACTCCACCGCGGCGTCCCAACCGCCGGTGCGGACCAGGTCGTTCCAGTCCGGGATGCGGTTGCCCAGCGGGCAGCCGTCGTGGCAGAACGGGATGCCGCAGTCCATGCAGCGGGTGGCCTGCTCGCGGATCAGCTCCTCGCCGGCGGGCGGGTAGACCTCGCGCCAGTCGGTGATCCGCACCGCCACCGGGCGGCGGGCCGGCAGCCGCCTGTCGTAACGCAGGAAACCGTTCGGGTCAGGCACGGGCCACCTCCTGGGCGACCACCCGCGTGGCGGGCGGCACCGACGCGGTCAGCGCAGACATGACCGCGTCGTCGACGTCGCGGCCGGCGGCTTCGGCGGCCTTCATGATCTCCATCACCCGGCGGTAGTCCCGGGGGACCACTGCCGTGAACTCCTCCACCGCCTCCGGCCAGCGCTTGAGCAGCTCCGCGCCGACTGCCGAGTCGGTCTCGGCGACGTGCCGTTGCACCAGGTCGTGCAGCATCTCACGCTCGGCGTCGCGCAGCGGGGCCAGGTCGACCAGCTCGGCGTTGACCCGGCCGGTGTCCAACCGGTGCACGTATGCCGTACCGCCGGACATGCCGGCGGCGAAGTTGCGGCCGGTCTCACCGAGCACCACCACCGTGCCGCCGGTCATGTACTCGCAACCGTGGTCACCGACGCCCTCGACGACGGCCACCGCGCCCGAGTTGCGGACCGCGAAGCGCTCCCCCACCCGGCCGCGCAGGAACAGCTCACCGCCGGTGGCCCCGTAGAGAATGGTGTTGCCGGCGATGATCTGGTCCTCGGCGCGCTGCCCGGCGGTGGCCTCGGGGTCGACGAACGGCGCGGCGGCGTCCGGGCGGACGATGATCCGCCCGCCGGAGAGCCCCTTGCCGACGTAGTCGTTGGCGTCGCCGTGCAGCCGCAGGGTCACCCCGCGCGGCAGGAACGCGCCGAAGGACTGCCCGGCGGTGCCGCGCAGCACGAACTCGACGGTGTCGTCCGGCAGGCCGGCACCGCCGTGCCGGCGGGTCACCTCGCCGCCGAGCATCGCGCCGACGCTGCGGTGCTCGTTGCGCACCGCCACCTCCACCCGGACCGGGCTGCCGTCGCGCAGCGCCGGCTGGGCCAGCGCGATCAGCTCGTTGTCGAGCGCCAGCTCCAGGCCGTGGTCCTGGGCGCGGACGCCGCGCCGGGCCGCGCCCTCGGGCAGCTCCGGGGTGTGCAGCACCCGGGCCAGGTCGAGGCCGTGGCCCTTCCAGTGGTCGATCGCCGGTACGACGTCGAGCACCTCGGTCTGCCCGATCGCCTCTTCGATGCTGCGGAAGCCCAGCTCGGCCAGGTAGCCGCGGACCTCCTCGGCGAGGAAGAGGAAGAAGTTCTCCACGAACTCCGGGCGGCCGGTGAAGCGTTCCCGCAGCACCGGGTTCTGGGTGGCGATGCCGACCGGGCAGGTGTCCAGGTGGCAGACCCGCATCATCACGCAGCCCTCGACGATCAGCGGGGCGGTGGCGAAGCCGAACTCCTCCGCGCCGAGCAGCATCGCCACCACCACGTCCCGACCGGTCTTGAGCTGGCCGTCGACCTGCACGGTGACCCGGTCCCGCAGCTTGTTGAGCAGCAGCGTCTGCTGCGCCTCGGCCAGGCCCAGCTCCCAGGGGGTGCCGGCGTGCTTGAGCGAGTTGAGCGGGGACGCGCCGGTGCCGCCGTCGTGCCCGGAGATCAGGATGACGTCGGCCTTGAGCTTGGCGACCCCGGCCGCGACCGTGCCCACGCCGACCTCGCTGACCAGCTTGACGTGCACCCGGGCGGCCGGGTTGACGCACTTGAGGTCGTGTACGAGCTGGGCGAGGTCCTCGATGGAGTAGATGTCGTGGTGCGGCGGCGGGGAGATCAGGCCGACGCCGGGGGTGGCGTGCCGGGTCCTGGCGATCCACGGCCAGACCTTGTTGCCGGGTAGCTGCCCGCCCTCGCCGGGCTTGGCACCCTGCGCCATCTTGATCTGGAGGTCGTCGGCGTTGACCAGGTATTCGCTCGTCACCCCGAAGCGGCCGCTGGCGATCTGCTTGACCGCGGAACGGCGGGCCGGGTCGTGCAGCCGGTCGACGTCCTCGCCGCCCTCACCGGTGTTGGACTTGCCGCCGAGCCGGTTCATCGCGATGGCCAGGGTCTCGTGCGCCTCGGCCGAGATCGACCCGTAGGACATCGCCCCGGTGGCGAACCGCTTGACGATCTCGGTGGCCGGCTCGACCTCGTCGATCGGCACCGCCGGGCGCAGCCCGGTACGCAGGGTGAACAGCCCGCGCAGCGAACCGGCCTGCGCGGCCAGCTCGTCGACCTTGGCGGTGTACTGGCGGAACACGTCGTACTGGCGGCTGCGGGTGGCGTGCTGGAGCAGGAACACCGTCTCCGGGTTGAACAGGTGCAGCTCACCCTCGCGCCGCCACTGGTACTCGCCGCCCACCTCCAGCCGGTCGGAGCCGACGGCGCCGGGGGCCGGCCAGGCCTGCCCGTGCCGGGCGGCGACCTCGGCGTGGATCTCGACCAGCCCGATCCCGCCGATGGTGCTGGGTGTGCCCCGGAAATAACGGTCGACCAGCCGGGTGTCCAGGCCGACGGCCTCGAAGACCTGGGCGCCACAGTACGAGGACACGGTCGAGATGCCCATCTTGGACATGATCTTCAGGACGCCCTTGCCGAGCGCCTTGACGTAGTTGCGGACCGCCTTCGCCGGCTCCACCCCGGCCAGCGCCCCGGTGGTGATCATGTCCTCCACCGACTCGAAGGCCAGGTAGGGGTTGACCGCCGCCGCGCCGTACCCGATGAGCACCGCCGCGTGGTGCACCTCGCGGCAGTCGCCGGACTCCACGATCAGCGCCACCTGGGTCCGGGTCTGCTCCCGCACCAGGTGCTGGTGCACCGCCGCGGTGAGCAGCAGCGACGGGATCGGCGCCAGATCGGCGTTGGAGTCCCGGTCGGACAACACCAGGATGCGTACGCCGTCCTCGATCGCCTCGGAGACGTGCCGGCAGATCTCGGTCAGCCGAGCCTTGATGCCGGCACCGCCGTCGCGGATCCGGTAGAGCCCGGAGACCCGGACCGCCTTGAAGCCGGGCAGGTCGCCGTCCTCGTCGACGTCGAGCAGCTTGGCCAGCTCGTCGTTGTCGATCACCGGGTAGGGCAGCACGATCTGGCGGCAGCTCGCCGCGCCCGGGTCCAGCAGGTTGCCCTCCGGGCCGATGGTCGACGCCAGGCTGGTCACCAGCTCCTCCCGGATGGCGTCCAGCGGCGGATTGGTGACCTGGGCGAAGAGCTGGTGGAAGTAGTCGTAGAGCAGCCGGGGCCGGGTCGACAGCGGCGCGATCGGGGTGTCGGTGCCCATCGAGCCGAGCGGCTCCGCCCCGGTACGCGCCATCGGGGCGAGCAGGATCTTCAGCTCCTCCTCGGTGTACCCGAAGGTCTGCTGCCGCCGCCGCACCGAGTCGTGGGTGTAGACCACGTGCTCGCGGGCGGGCAGGTCACCGAGGTCGATCAGGCCGGCGTGCAGCCACTCGTCGTACGGCTGGGCGGCGGCCAGCTCGGTCTTGATCTCGTCGTCCGAGACGATCCGGCCGTTGACCGTGTCGACCAGGAACATCCGGCCCGGCTGGAGGCGGCCCTTGGCGACCACGGTGGCCGGGTCGAGGTCGAGCACCCCCGCCTCGCTGCCCAGCACCACCAGCCCGTCGGCGGTACGCCACCAGCGGCCCGGCCGCAGGCCGTTGCGGTCCAGCACCGCGCCGACGATCTCACCGTCGGTGAAGGCGACCGACGCCGGGCCGTCCCACGGCTCCATCAGGCTGGCGTGGAACCGGTAGAACGCGCGCTTGTCCGGGCGCATGCCCGGGTCGTTCTCCCAGGCCTCCGGGATCATCATCAGCACCGCGTGCGGCAGGCTCCGACCGGCCAGGTGCAGCAGCTCCAGCACCTCGTCGAAGTTGGCCGAGTCGGAGGCGGCCGGGGTGCAGACCGGGAAGACCCGCCGGATGTTGCCGGGGATCCCGGGGCTGCGCAGCAGCGCCTCGCGGGCCTGCATCCAGTTCCGGTTGCCGCGGATCGTGTTGATCTCGCCGTTGTGCGCGATGAACCGGTAGGGGTGGGCCAGCGGCCAGGACGGGAAGGTGTTGGTGGAGAACCGGGAGTGCACCAGCGCGATAGCGCTGTCGACCCGCTCGTCGGTCAGCTCCGGGAAGTACTCCGGCAGCTGGTCGGGGGTGAGCATGCCCTTCCAGGTCATCGTCCGCGCCGACAGCGACGGGAAGTAGGCGGTCACCCCCCGCTCGGCGGTCTCCCGCTCGGCCTGCTTGCGGACGCAGAACGCCACCCGGTCCAGGTCGATGCCGGCCAGCGGGGAGCCGGCCGGACCGGCCGGGGTGTCGGTGAGCCGGTGCGCGGCCAGGAAGACCTGCCGGATCCGGGGCATCGCCGCCAGCGCGGTCGCGCCGAGCCCGCTCGGGTCGGTCGGCACCTCCCGCCAGCCCAGCACCTCGGCCCCCTCGACCAGGGCGTACTTCTCCACCACCCGACGGGCGCGGGCCTCGCCGCCGTCGTCGTCGGGGAGGAAGACCAGGCCGGTGGCGTACTGACCGGCGGGAGGCAGCGGGAAGTCCACCACCGCGCGCAGGAACGCGTCCGGAATCTGGATCATGATGCCTGCGCCGTCGCCGGTGTTCTGCTCGGCACCCCGGGCGCCGCGATGATCCAGCCGGCAGAGCGCACCGAGGCCGTTCGCCACCACCGCATGGGAGCGCCGTCCGTACAGGTCGGCCACGAAGGCCACCCCGCACGCGTCATGCTCGTGCGCCGGGTCGTACAGACCGGTCGCGGACGGGACCGGCTGCGGGGTGTGCGGGTACGGAAGGGCCACCGGGTCTCCTGTCGTCACTCAGGTTGTTTCGTGGTCGGGACGACGTCGGCCCTTGGCAGTCTGTTGAGTCTACGTTAGGGCGACCCCGGCGGGGCCAGTGCGGATTGATCACACCGTCCAGACTCTGGGACATGTAGTCTCGCGCGGTGGATCCTGCACACCGCGACCTGTTCGACCGGTTGGAACGCTTCTACGATGCCGTACCCCGGGACGCCGCCCGCCCCGAGGAACACGGCGCGCTGGTGCTGTTTGCCCGGGATGGGGAGGGTTGGCCGTTCTACGCGCGACCGCGCCTCGACGCCACCGCACCTCCGTCGCTGGCCGACGTGCACGCGGTACGCGAACGGCAACGGGAGCTGGGCCTGCCGGAGGCGTTCGAGTGGGTGCACGAGACCACCCCGGACCTGCTCGCCACCGCCCGCGCCGCCGGGCTGGGCGTCCTGGAGGCACCGCTGCTGGTGCTCGACCCGGCCGCCCTGCCCGACCCGGCGACGCTCACCGACGTACCCGTGCGGGTGCTGGACCCGGACGCGCCCGGCTTCGCGCTCGACGTGGCGGCCCGACGCGCGGTCGCCGCGGTCGGGTTCTCCGCCGCCGGCACCACCCGGGGCGACGCCGGCCCGGCCGAACGGGACGCCGCGATGACCGAGCTGGACATGGCCGCCCTGGACGAGGAACGGGTCCGGATCGCCGACGGCCGGCGACTGTCGGCGATCGCCGGTACGCCCGACGACGGCGCGCTGGCCAGCGGTATGGCGATGCGGGTCGACGACGTCGCCGAGATCGCCGGGGTGGCCACCCTGCCCTCCGCCCGCCGCCGCGGGCTCGCCTCGGCAGTGACCGCCACCCTCGCCCACGCCCTGCGCGACGCCGGCACCGACCTGGTCTTCCTCTCCGCCGGCAGCGAGGAGATCGCGAGGGTCTACCTCCGCATCGGCTTCCGCCGCATCGGCACCGCCTGCCTGGCCGAACCCACCGCCCTCCTCTAACACCCCAC